>JAIVJN010000362.1 GCA_020200025.1 Acidobacteriota bacterium
CGGGCCGCATGGAGCTCGCGCAGCGTGCCGAGCGACCGCGCGACAGGCGCAAGACGACCCGGCAGACCCTCGGGAACGCGGTACGGATGGAACACGCGGACCGTGGCGTGATATTCGAGCAGCTCTTCTTCGCCGATGGCGAAGAGCGGCCCGTGCAAGGTCGCAAACACCGACAGCTCGTCTTCGGGCCACTCGATCGCGGTGAGCGCCGTGCGAAGCGCGTCGACCTCCTCCCGCTCGTAAAACGTCTTCCCGCCGACGAGCAGGTGCGGCACCCCGCGAGCTTCGAGTGCTTCCACATAGGGCCGTGTCACATCGTCGCCGTATCGCAAGAACCGCCTGAACAACAGGCACACGTCGCTTGGAACGATGTGCCGACGTACGCGGCGCAAAGGGTCGTGCGGGTCTGACGCGTCGACGGTCCAGGCACACTCGGGCGACACCAACCACCGTACGAGCTCGCCGATGGCCGGCGGCTGCGATTCTTCCAGTGCGCCGAGCGTCACCTCGCGCCGTCCGTATGGGCGAGGTACGGGAAGCGCCACGATCGAGGGCTGGCTGCCGTGCTCGGGGCGGTGAGGTCGAAGGGGCACATACGATGGTTGAGACGAGCTCGCGTCACCGGTCATCTCTTCGGCAAAGGCGGCGTTCACGAATCGCTGAATGGACGGAACGCTGCGGAACGACGTCTGCAGCCGCTCGCGACGCGCGCCTTGTCGACCGAGCGTGTCGCTCATCCGGGCGTACGCGCCGACGTCAGCCCGCCGAAACCGGTAAATCGACTGCTTGGGATCGCCGACGATGAAGAGGGCGCCCGGTCGCGTACGGGACGTGCACGTTTCTTCGGCCGCGAGCAGCAGCAACAGCTCGGACTGTAGCGGATCGGTGTCCTGAAACTCGTCGACCAGCAGATGGCGGAAGCGGCGCTGGAAGGCACGGCGGACCTCCGCATGATCGCGGACCAGGTCGCGGGCCTTGATCAGCAAGTCGAGGAAGTCGAGGGCGCCGGCCGTCAGCTTGCGTGTCTCGTAGCGCACGAGACAATCGCGCATCTCGGCGTGAAGAAGGGCCGCCAGATCGGCATTCGCGTCATCCTTGAACCTGAGGAGGCTCTGCAGGAGCGCGACATGCGCCTCGTGCGCCGCCTGTCGCGACACGCCTGCCGTAAACGCCGCGCCAGATCCTTTGCGCGCGCGCGCGAAGTCGCGATCCTCGGCGAGCGCGATGAGCGCCGCTTCCCACCCATCGTAGTCTTCGCTGCCGATGCGGCGAAGACGCGCGATCTCGGCGCTCACGCGGCGCGCGGCCGCCGTGTCGACATGGAAGTTGTCGCCTTTCTTGAGCGGACGAGCGGTGATGGCGGCAAACTGCTGGACCTCGTCGATGAGACGATCGATCGCGCGGAGCCGATCGAACGATGGCCGAGACCATGGCGCGTCATGGTCGCGCCATTCGCGCAGCTCGCGTGCCGCGCCGCGCAGCCGGTCGAGGGGACCGCTCTCTTCATCGACGTCGCCGGATCGCCAACGCGAGGGGCGACGCAGGGAGCGACGCACGCCTTCGCCCGGATCGGCCAATTGGGCCTGCAGCCACCCCGCAAATGCTTCGTCGAAGAGAGCGTCCGCTTGTGCCTCGGTGAGCACGACGAACGAGGGATCGACGACGGCCTCGACGGGTCGCTCGCGCAGCAGCTCCGCGCAGAAGCCGTGAATCGTGCTGACGTGCGCCTCTTCGAAGTCGTAAACGGCTCGCGTCAGCCGATATATCTCTTCGCAGTCGCCCGCATATGCTGCGCGGGCGATCTCCAATTCTTCTCGAAGGCGAAGCTTCAACTCGCCAGCAGCCTTTTCGGTGGCAACGACACGCTCGTCGGGTGCGCTCATGAGAGCTCTCGGAGGACGTCGAGATCGGCGAAGCGCGCGGGATCTTTCCGGCGCGTGCGCCGCTCTTCGTCCCGACCACAGACACCCTGAAAATCACAGTACGCGCACGCCTGGCGGGCAGGTCGCGCCGCCAGGAGACCATGCTCGATACTGCGGTCGATGATCTCGAGCACCTCGGTGCCGACGCGGCGCGCGTCGGCCAGGAGGGGAATCTCGTGCTGCGTGAAGCCGCCGACCGACGTGCAGAACGACAGCCGACCCGAAAAGACGGTCTCGTCCGGCAAGAGCGCTTCGAGGGCCAGTCCGTAGATGATCGGCTGCAGCACACGGCCACCGTCCACCATCGTCTGGCCTCTGGTGGTGCGGTTGCGCCCGGTCTTGTGATCGGTGACGCGAAGAAACCGCGTCTGCCGATGGCGTTCGACGAGGTCGATCGAGCCTCTGAGGAGGAATCGTCCGCTCACGCGGGCCGGAGTTGTCACACTTCCAGGATCGTGATCGGTCGTGTCCTCGAGCCCGAAGGCGAGCTCGAACCGCTCGGGTGTCCATTCCTGCCCTTCGTTGGCAAGTTGCTCCAGCCACATCTTCAGGTCTTTGGTGATGCCGACGATCTCGTCGCGCCAGACACGCTCGATGGCGGGCGCCAGCGTGTCGTAGGCCCTGCGATCGACGTCGGTCACGGCCCATTCGAGAAGCTTCTGCGCCTGCGGCAACGCGTCGGCCGTCAAGGGCAGCAAGCCGTGCTGCTGGAGCGTGCGCAGCGCGCCGGCCTGCATGCGATGGACGAGATCGCCGCGCGTCAGTGGGTCGATCCGTTGCAAGGGCGCCGGCGCCTGGAGCGGGGCCAGACGGTAGATGGCAGCCAGCAGGAACTGGTAAGGACAGGCGGCAAACCGCTGCAAGGCGGTGAGCGAGTAGGGCCGGGCGGCAAGACGGTGCTGCGCCAGTGCTGGCGCGGTCGTCTCCGGGACAACGCGGACCAATCCGTCGGCGGTCTCCCATTGGCGATGATGCCAGCGCAGCCAGCGCGACGTCAGCGATCGCTGGAGCTCGGGACTCAATTCGTAGAGATAGCGCGCTCGACCCTTGACCCGCGCCCGATCCCGTTCGGCGAGCAAGGCTCCGATAGTCGACAGATCGTGCTCGACCTCGTCGATCGCGGTGCCCGCGTCGCGCGGCGCCGGCCACGCGAGCGTCGCACCGCCCTCGAGGGCGGCGCGGCGGCCGAGCAGGGCGGCCACCGGGATGGTGCCTTCGATGGCTCGCACGACATCGAGCACGTAAAAGGAGGGCACACGCGGCCGCGACTCGTTGATCTCTAGTCGCGGAAACGACGCGTAGAGGCGTTCGCGCGCCGAGCCGACGGCCAGAGTCAGTTGCAGTCGTTCCTCCGCGGCGCGCTCGGCCTGGGTGGACAGGATGCCGCCGAGCGATGCACGTCGATCGTCGAGCAGTAGCGCGTCCTCGCGAATGCGTTGCGGAAACACACGCTCGGCAAGGCCGGGGACGAACACAACACGAAAGCTGAGGCCCCGAGCGGCGTGGGGCGTGCCGACGAAGACGCGGCCCGCACGGCGGCGCGGCGGCTCGTGGGCGAGTGTCGCCAGCCGTGGCCTCAGTACATCGCGTACTTCGCGGAGGCTGACGGGCCCGATGGCTTCGAGCGGCCCCAGCTCGTGCAGGATGCGCACGAGGCGCGTCGGATCCGATAACACCTTCGGCGCCAACTCGCGAAAGGCGAGCAGCCACCCTCCCCAGAGCTGCTGCTCGGGCCACTGGTCCATCTGAGACAAGACGGGAAGCGCAAACGCCTGCAGCGCGGCAAGCTGCGCGACATCTCGCCGTAAGGCGCGTGCACGCGGCGCTTCGGGATCGTCCGACTGCGCCTCTGACCTCGTCGCGAGGAGCTGACCAGGTGTCCACTTCCGTCTGGGCCGCGGCAGGCACCTGTCCGAGCGACACGTACTCGGCGAAGCGGCGCGCCGACAGCCCCTCGTCGCCGCACGCGAGCAGTGCGAGAAAGGCCCGGCCCGCCGGATCGGGTCGTCTGGTGCCGCGTTCGAACCATGCGGGCACGCCTGCACGTGCGAAGGCATGCTCCAACAACCCGACATAGATTTGCGGCGCCCTCGCGAGCACGGCCATCGAGTCGAACGGCACGCCACGATCCGCCTCACGCAGAATGCGGCGCGCGATCTCCACCGCCTCGCGGCCCTCGCCCGGAGCGGAGAAAAGACAGACAGAGTCGTCGGCTCTGCCGACCGGCGGAGTTGCGGCGGCGAACAGGTGGGTCTGTAGGCGGCTCAAGGCGGTGGCTTCACGCGCAGGAGGTGTCGCGGGTGCCGGCCGCGCAGCGAATCGGTCGAAGGCCCGCAGCGTCCGGTCGTCGCCGAGCGGCACGGTGCCAAACAGCTCGTCGGCCGCGGCAACGATGGCGCCGAGGAAGGACTCCTCCGCGCTCGACGTAATCGCGAGGTCGAGAAAGACGACGCGATCATTGCCCAGCGCGGCGGGCGAGTCGCGGAGGCGCTTGGCGGCGGCGGTAAGCACTTGGGCGCGACTCGCCGTGCCGGCACGCGCAGCATCCATTTCGGCACGCGCTGCCAGGACCGCCAGGTCGCGGCCAGCCGCGTCCAAAACGGCGAGCGCTTCGTGAGTCACTCCCGCGAGCTGTACGTCTGACAGCGTGCGTGCCGCCGCACGCGGGAAGCCCGGCAGCTCGGCGACCGGCGCAAAGTAGGCGAGCTCACCCGCCGCGCGCGCCTCGAACACGGCACGGGCGGCCAACGCTTCTGCGCCAAGCACGCCACCCGGACTGAGCCCCTGCCGCGCCAGAATCGGAAGGGCCAGCTTCATCGCCAGCTCCGCAAAGGACAGCCGCGTGACGCCGAAGAGGGCGCCGCGTTCCCGCGCGACCGCGAAGGCCAACTCGTCCGCAGCCGCGCGCGACGCCCCGACAATCAGCACGCGGGCTGTGGGGGCGAGCGCAGCCACAAAGCGACCCGCTTCCGTGATCCGCTCGTGAGCGGAACGGCTGGTCATGACGCGCGCACCCACGTATCGAGAATAGCCCGAGCGCGCGCCAGAACGCTCATCAGCGCAACGGTTCTTTGATGCACCCCCGTCACTTCTGACACACGGGGCAGAAGAAGGTGGAACGTCGGCCTTGGACGATGCGTTTGACGATGCCTCTGCAACCGCGGGTGACGCAGCGCGCGCCTTCGCGATCGTAGACGCGGAATCGGTGCCGAAAGTCGCTGCTTTCTGTGTCGGCGTCGTCCGCGACTCCAGCGCGTGCCGTGCCGCGCGTGATGGCGTCTCGCAACACCCTCTTGATCGCTGCGGTCAGACGGTGTGCCTCGTCTCGCGGCAGACCCCGCGCGGTCGCGATTGTCGACGCTCGCCGCCGCGGCGACAACCGCGCGCGATGCAGGGCCTCGCAGACGTAGATGTTGCCGAGGCCGGCGACGACGCGCTGGTCGACCAACGCCGCTTTGAGCGACGTCTTCTTGCCCCGGCACGCGCGAGCCAGCACGGCGGCGTCGAAATCGCGTGCGAGCGGCTCGGGACCGAGGGCGCTCAGAGCAGGGTGGCTGGGAAGGGCGTGGCTGGCAACCAAGTCCACGAAGCCGAAGCGGCGCGGATCGTTGAACGTGATAGTCGCGCCCGAGGACATCTCGAACACGATGTGATCGTGGCGGAACGCGGTGCCGCGGGCGCGGTAGAAGTCGCCCAGCACCTGTTCGCCGCCATCGATGGTGACGCCGAACGAGCCCGACATGCCGAGATGCATCAGCAGCACATCGCCCGAGGAGAGCTCGGCGACGAGATACTTTCCGCGGCGGCCAAGCGAGTTCACGCGCTGACCTTCGAGACGGGAGGCAAAGTGCGGGGGCAAGGGCAGGCGTAGATCCGGTCGGCGAGCCACGACGCTCTGGAAGCGAGCGCCTTCCATGACCGACTGCAGCGCGCAACGAGTGGCTTCGACCTCCGGAAGTTCAGGCACCGGCGTTTATGCTAGCAGCCCATGGTGAAAGTCCCGGCGAGCACCGAGACCGGTGAGACGCCCCGGCACCCCAGCACGGCTGCCGCGCTGGGGACCCCGCCCCGCGAGCAAGGCGCGACGACAGAGAATATCGGCCCATATTTGAAGAAGGAGCAACGCAGCCCGCGGGGATGGCTCACCGGTCGAATGCCGTCGGGACTTTCACCACGGGCTGCCAGCGTCCCGACGCGAGCTCGGAGGAGACACCATGAATCGACTGCTGACCATCATCACCATCGTCGTGCTCGGCGGAGCGCTGCTCGTCGCAGGTCAGCGCCTGGAGCGGATCAACCCGACGGGTCTCAGCACGCCTCAAACCTACAGCCATGTCGTGAAGGCGGGGAGGCTGACCTTCATTGCCGGACAGGTCGGCACCGACGCGGGTGGAAAAGTGGCAGGGAGCGGAATGAAGGAGCAGACGGAGCAGGCGTGGAAGAACCTGCAGATAGGTGGAGGTCGAGGCTATTGCTGTAGCACCGTGACCGGATCGGAGAGGCGACCACTGTCCTGCGGCGCTAGTGGGATGTACTCTCGAAATCCAGAGTGGCCGTTCCGTAGGAACGGCCCAGAACACGCCATGAGCGCGGTTGTTCGTCCACCAGTCTTCGTTGATACGCTCCACTCGATCCCCGAAGGCTCAGGATGCCCCCGCACGGGAGCGGCCTCAGTCCGTCCAAAGCCGAGTCAGCTCTAGCTCGATCGCGGCGAACGGCGAGATGCGCGCGACGTCGTCTGAGCGCTCGGGTCTTGACGCCGGAACCGATACGTCATACGTTTATGTAGGACGCACAAGATGCCTTTCAGCTTTCGGCTGGACAAAGAGACGGCCGCACGGATTCGCCGACTGGCGGCGGCCACGGGCCGCACGAAATCAGACGTGGTTCGCGAAGCCGTGGCCCGCTACGCGCCCGAGGATCGGTCACGCCACGAAGCTGGCGCATCGGCGCTCGACCGTCTGCGCGCGTACGTGGGCGTCGTCACCACTGAAGGCGCCCAGTACTCCCAGAAGACCCATGCGAAGTTCCGGGCTGCGCTCGAGCAGAAGCACCGTGCCCGCCGTTCTCGTTGACGCGGGCGCGCTCATCGCGCTGCTCGATCGCAGCGACGCCCTGCACGTCCGATGTCTCGAGGCGCTTGCGACGATTCGCGAGCCGCTGGTGACCGTGTGGCCGGCGCTGACCGAAGCCATGCATCTGCTCGGCGGCGTGCCCCGCGGGCAAGACGCCCTCTATGAGATGGTCGAAGACGGCGCCGTGGGTCTGGTGGATCTCGGCGCCGACGACCTTGAACGCATGCAGGCATTGATGGAGAAGTACCGCGATCTCCCGATGGACTTCGCCGATGCCGCGCTGGTCCGGGTGGCGGAACGCGATGGGCTCAGCCGCATCCTGACCTTCGACCGGCACTTCTTCATCTATCGCCTTCCGCGTCGTGGCCGATTCGCCGTGCTGACCTCGCCAAACGCTCCACGAAATGAGACAGCCCGGCCGCACCCCGCCCAGGCAGAGTTGAAGACTAACGTGCATTTGCGCACCCTCGTGCGCCGGTACGGCCCTTGCTCATCCGCTCGCGGGGGTTCCCCAGGAGTTTCACATGGTGTTGAACAAGCTGGTCGTCGGGGGTCTCGCGGCCGGATGCCTACTGGCAGCCGGAACCGGGTCGTTCCTCGCAGTTCGGCAGAACGCGAGCCAGCCGCTGCCAGCTCAAGTGCATGCGTCCGAATCAGCCGATGTCACCGCGCCGGCGGCGACAGGGCAGCCGGTCGCTGAGTCGGAAGGCGTCATCGCGCCGGCACCGAGTACGCCGGCAACCGCCCCCGGCCCTATTGCTCGGCAAGACGCGTCCACCCCGCGCCGCGAGGTGCGTCCGGCTCGCACGAAGCAACGTGCGGCTTCCTCGCGTTCGGGCACGCCGACCCGCAGTACCCGCGTTGACGTCCCGGCGCCGAGCACACCGCCGCCGCCGAGTGGTTCGATGTGGGAGACCCGACCAGCGGTCGAGCCGACGATCCCCGAGCGTGTGCCTGAACCGCCGCCACCGCCGCCGGCGCCCGAGATCATCGAGCTGGTCGTCCCAGCCGACTCGGTGATCGGCCTGCAAGTCGAGCGGACGGTGTCGAGCGAGACGGCGCGGATCGAAGATCGCGTCGAGGCGCGCGTGACGCGTGACGTTCGCGTCGGCGACCGCGTGGCCATCCCCGCCGGCGCCACCGTCCAGGGCTCGGTCACCGAAGTCGAGCGCGGCGGTAAGGTCAAGGAGCGCGCGCGGCTCGGCATTCGCTTTCACACCATCGTCTTGGCCGACGGCGCCCGAGTGGCGCTTCGCACCGAGCCGGTCGTTCGCGAGGGGCAGTCGCCGGCCGGCGAGAGCACCGCGAAGATCGGCGGCGCCACCGCGGGCGGTGCCATCCTCGGAGCCATCCTGGGCGGCAGCAAGGGAGCCGCAATCGGCGGGGCCATCGGCGCCGCTGGCGGTACGGCTGCGACCATGGCGGGCGGGCGTAATCCGGCCATTCTTCCTCAAGGCACGACGGTCACGGTGCGCGCACAGCAACCCTTGAGCGTCAGCGTCGAGAAGGAAGAGCGCGAGCGCTGATCGAATCACTCGACGAACGTTCGCCGCATACGGGCCGGTCCTCGAAGGGTCGGCCCGTGGTGTTTCTGGAGTGGCGTATGATCGCTCGAGTCGGGAGGAGGTCATGCGCCAGTTCGTCGCAATGCTGATGGTTGCCCTCACTTCGTCGGTGAGCGCGCAACACAAGGAAGAGCGCGCCGGCATCGCCAACTTCACGCGCGTCGACGCCGTGGTTGCCTGCGGAGGCGCGACGGAGACGTCGGCGCTCCCCGCGCTCAAGAAAGATGGCTTCACGTCGGTCATCAACCTGCGTGTGGCCGACGAGCCCGGCGCCAACATCGACGAGAACAAGGCAGAAGCCGCGAAGGTGGGCCTTCGCTACTTCCACCTTCCCTTCCAAGCGAATGCCCCCGATCCGGCACTCGTCGACCGATTTCTTGCCACCGTCAGCGATAAGGCCAATCAGCCGGTCTATATCCACTGTGGTTCGGCGAACCGCGTGGCGGCGGTCTGGATGGTGAAACGGGTTCTGCAGGACGGATGGGCGACGGACCAGGCATTGACCGAAGCCAAAGCCATCGGCCTCACCAGTGCCCCACTCGAGAAGTTCGCGATGGACTACATCGCGAGGCACAAGAAGTAAGGGCTTGGAGCCTTGAGGGCTTGAAGACGTGGACGTGAAACGCTGAGATTGCCGTCCTCGCATCGCTCAGCCTCCAACTCGTGGCCTCCAGGCCTCGAAGCCCTCGAGCGTTCAGGCAGGCCGCCAACCCTCTGATGACTTCCGACGAGTTCAAGCGCCACGGTCACGTCCTGGTCGACTGGATCGCGGACTACCTGGAACACTCGGACCGTTATCCCGTGTTGCCGCGCGTCAGGCCGGGAGAGATTCGATCAGCCTTACCGGACCGCGCGCCCGAACAAGGCGAGCCGTTCGAGCGGATGTTCGCCGACTTCGAACGCGTGCTGCTGCCGGGCATCACGCACTGGAACCACCCGGGCTTCTTCGCCTACTTCGCCATCACGGCCAGTGCGCCCGGGATCCTCGCCGACTTCCTCTCGGCGGCGCTCAACCAGCAGGCGATGTTGTGGCGCACGTCGCCGGCGGCCACCGAGCTCGAGGAGGTGACGCTCGCGTGGCTGCGCGATTTGATGGGACTACCGCCCGACTTCGAAGGCGTCATCTACGACACGGCGTCGGTCTCTACCTTGCACGCGCTCGCCGCGGCGCGCGAGGCACACGTCGCACACGTGCGAGCGCGCGGCTTGGCGGGTCGCGGCGATGTCCCGGCCGTGTGCGTGTATTGTTCGGAGCACACCCACTCGAGCATCGACAAGTCGGTCATCCTCTTGGGCCTCGGACAGGACGCGTTGCGGAAAATCCCGGCCGACGAGAAGTTTCGCATGCGGGTGGATGCGCTTGCCCACGCGGTTGCCGACGATCGAGCCGCCGGCCGATTGCCCATCGCGGTGGTTGCCACGGTTGGGTCGACCTCGACGACCAGCGTCGATCCCGTACCCGCCATTGCCGACATTTGCTCGCGCGAGCGGCTGTGGCTGCACGTCGATGCGGCGTATGCGGGCGTGGCGGCCATCGTGCCCGAATCGCGGGACACGCTGGCCGGCGCCGACCGGGCCGATTCGCTCGTGGTCAATCCTCACAAGTGGCTCTTCACGCCGTTCGACCTGAGCGTTCTCTACTGCCGGCGAATGGACGTCCTGCGCCAGGCCTTCGCTCTGGTGCCGGAGTATCTGCGCACCGCCGAGACCGGAAATGTGCGTAACTTGATGGATACCGGCATTCAACTCGGACGCCGGTTCCGCGCGCTCAAGCTATGGATGGTGCTGCGCCATTTCGGCGCCGACGGCATCCGCCACCACTTGCGCGAGCACATGCGCCTGGCGCGAACCTTCGCCGAATGGGTCGATGCCGATCCCGACATGGAACGCCTGGCGCCGGTGCCGTTCAGCGTCGTCTGCTTCCGTCTGAAGCCGCACGGAGACGATCGCAGTGAAGCGGACCTCGAAGCCCTCAATCAGCAGGCAATGGACGCCGCCAATGCCAGCGGCGAAGTGTTCCTCTCGCACACGAAGCTGTCTGGACGCTTTGCCATTCGCCTCGCCGTCGGCCACCTGGCCACGCGCGAACAGCACATTCGCCGAGCCTTCGAGTTGATCAAGGGCGCGGCAAGGGGCGTGTAGCCAGCGGCGGCAGTTGGCAGTTGGCAGTTGGCAGTTGGCAGTTGGCAGTTGAAGAGTATCGACCACGATCACCGGGATGGGCGTTAGTGTCGTTCTATCGCTCCTGTCGACCATTGTCCTTTTCCCGTCTGCCGCTTTCGCTTGCCGCTTGCCGCTTCCGCTTGCCGATATGACTTTCCTGATCCACCACGCCGATGCGCTGCCGCCCGATGTCGATCACATGCGGCCGCTGTCGAGCCTTGGCCGCGGCCAAGCCGAGCGAGTTGCCTCCGCCGTCCACGCCCGCGGCGTGAGACCCGCAACCATCTGGCACAGCGGCAAGCTGCGCGCGAAGCAGACGGCTGAAATCTGTTGGCGCACGCTCAATCCGCTGGCCACCTTCGCCATCGCGCGCGGACTGCAGCCTGACGATGACCCGGAGGTGATGTGGGCTGCGCTGAACGCGCACGGCGACGAAACGGCCGATCGGCACGGTGCGCACGGCGTTCTGATCGCCGGGCACATGCCGCATCTCTCCAGGCTCCTGCATCGATTGACAACTGGACAGCGCGACGGCGCCACCTCCCCCTTTCCACTGCATGGCTGCGTGGCGCTCGAGCGAGTGGGCGAATGGTGGGAAGAAAAATGGCGGGTCGACTAGCGCTGGTCCGGCGGGTGAGGCCGGTAGCGGCGGGGTAGGCCTAGAAGGCGGGTGGGAGCGTGGGAGCTTCGGTCTGGCGGGCCGGCCTGGGATCTCGAAATCCGTTTCCCTACCAGCCTTACCCGCCCCACCTGCCCCACCTCGCCTGACCCGCCCCACCCTACCTGCTTACCCGTCCGTTAAAAGCCGAACGACACGCCCACGGTGCCACGCCAGTAAGAAAAGTCACCGAGGTCGAGACCGAGGTCGCCCACCTGGATGTCGGACAACTGGCGGAAATAGCGGAGGTCGCCGCGCACGCCGAGCTTCGGCCCGCCGATGCGCAATCCGCCGCCGGCGTTCAACCCAAACGCCGTGTCACTCACATCGTCGAAGAATCCGCTGACGTCCTGGATGTTCGACCGCATGAGGCCGGCCCCGCCCGTGACATAGGGCTGAATGCCGCCGCCCTGGTAACCGAACACGAGATTTCCCATCAGCGTCACGACATTGCCGTCACTGTCGACGTCGAAGAGGTCCTCGTCGTCGCCAGGTTGGAAAAAGTTCGGGTGATACGCGAAGTCGATCTCGAATCCAACGCCGGACGTCCCCAGCCACATCAGATCGGCGCCGTAGACGAATTTGTTCGGCGGTTCCGCCACGCCGTACTTCGCGGCGAAGGTCGACCCGATATACGGCGTGAGAAAGGTGTCAGCCCGAGCCGTCGACGGCACGGCCAGCGTCGAAGCGATGAACGCCCATAGCCAGGCTCTACGCGTACGCATGAACTTACCCCCCTTTGTATGCAAATGATTCAGGCGCGCGGCTGCCATGTTGCCGAGGGAAGGATGCTGCAACTCATGTACCCGAGGGGGCAGAATGCAAGAGTGCAAAGTGCAAGTGCAGAGCGGCCGGCCGTCTTCGCGTTTGACACTCCCCGCCCAGGGAGCGATACTGGACAGTCGTGTGCGCGGCGATTTCCCGACTTGATGGGCCGCGCCCGTTGGAACGCTTGTGCCCGATCAGGCATGGCTGCCGGCGGTCAGATCTATCTAAGTCGCGACGGCCCGCGACTGACAAGTCTGCGGGCTTTTGTGTTGCTGGTCATCGAAGGAGACAACACGAAGCTCACGAAGGCCACGACGAACGACCGTCAGGCGTTCGTGGTCTTCGTGTTGTTTTTGATCGATGACGCAAAGAGGGAGCTTTATGTCGCAGTTCACGTTTACGTCCGAGTCGGTCTCCGAGGGTCATCCCGACAAGGTGTGCGATTACATTTCCGATTCGGTTCTTGACGCCTGCTTCGAGCAGGATGCGCACAGCCGTGTTGCATGTGAGACGCTCGTCAAGAGCGACCACGTGGTCCTCGCGGGCGAGATCACCACCAACGCCCACATCGACTTCGACCGCATCGTGCGCCAGGCCGTGCAGGAAATCGGCTACTGCGACAGAAGTGAGCCGTTCTGCGACACGACGCTCAAGCTGATCTCGCTCATCACCAAGCAGTCGAACGAGATCTCACAGGGTGTGACGGCCGAGACGAGTCAGAGCGGTGACCAGGGCGCCGGCGATCAAGGCATCATGTTCGGCTACGCCACCGACGAGTCCGACGAGATGATGCCGCTGCCCATCGTGCTCGCGCACAAGCTCACCTACGGGTTGGCGCAGGATCGCAAGGCGAACAAGGTCACCTTCCTGCGGCCGGACAGCAAGTCACAGGTCTCGGTCGTCTACGAGAACAACGAGCCGAAGTACGTCTCCGCCATCGTCGTGTCGACGCAGCACAGCCGGCAAGCCGACCAGAAACAGATCACCGAGTACGTCCGAGAGGATCTCGGCCCGCGCGTCCTGGGCAAGTGGTGGAGCGTCGATGCTCCTCTGTTCGTCAACCCCACGGGCAGCTTCATCCACGGCGGGCCGTCGGCCGACGCCGGGGTCACCGGGCGCAAGATCATCGTCGACAGTTATGGTGGCTGGGGCCGGCACGGCGGCGGCGCCTTCAGCGGCAAGGATCCCTCGAAGGTCGATCGCAGCAGCGCCTATTTCTGCCGCTATGTCGCGAGACAGGTAGTTGGCGCCGGGCTCGCGAAGAAAGCCGAGATTCAGGTGGGATACGCCATCGGCATGGCCAAGCCCGTGTCGGTGAAGGTCGACACCTTTGGCACGGGCGACGAGCACCTGGCTGCCGAATACGTGATGGAGACCTTCGATTTCCGCCCGCGCGCGATCATCGAGAAGCTCGACCTGCTCCGTCCCATCTATCGAACGACCACCAACTACGGCCATTTCGGTCGCACGGGCCTGCCGTGGGAAACGCCTGTGGCGGTAGCGGCGAAATAACGCACAACAAGGATCAAGAAGTGAGGGAATGAAGGATGTGGGAACCCACATTCCTTCACTCCGACATTGTGTGTTCTCGCGCGCTGTGGCTTAGTTGGCGAGCTTGATGGACTTGACGGCAATCATCTTCTTGCCGTCCTTCTCGGTGACGTCGCCGACGACCACCACCTGCTTGGCGACGAAGTCGAGTAGCTTTACGTCATCGACCACTTCACCCTTCACTGTCTGTTCGGCGGCGAACATCGGGACCATCATGGCAACCGTGAAGGCCGCGCTCGCTGCGAGCGTCACTATTTTCCGCATCTGTAAGCTCCTTGTCCGCTCCTTTTAAGCTCTTCCTTCTCCCGCAGTCAGCTCGTTCTTGGCTGGCGGGTGGGTGCCATCCGCTTCGCTGGCAATCCGTGCTACGCTCGGGACCCTTCTCCCAAGGAATCTGCCATGTTGCTGCCCCGACGCGTGGTGGTGCTGCTTGCGGCTGTCTCGGCGGCGGCGACGCTCGGTGCGCAGGCGCCTGGTCCCTCCATCGACGACATTCTGAACCTCAGGCGTGTGGGCAGCCCGGCGATCTCGCCGGACGGCCAGCAGGTGGCGTTTACCATCCGCGAGACCAACTGGGACGAGAACGCCTACGAGACGGAGATCTGGCTCGGCGACGTGCGAGGCCGCTCCCCGCGCCAACTGACCTTCGGCGCGAAATCGAGCCTGGATCCGGCGTGGTCGCCTGATGGCCGTTGGTTAGCGTTCATCTCGGACCGAAGTGGGAAGCGGCAGGTGTACCGGCTGCGCCTGGAGGGCGGCGACGCGCAACAATTGACGACAGCGGAAGAAGACGTCAGCGCCTTCGCGTGGTCGCCCGACAACACGCGCATCGCGTACTCGATGACCGATGCGGTCGCCGAGGAGCGCAAGGCACGCGACAAGAAGTACGGTGAGTTCCGCATCGAAGATCAGGATCGCCGAATGGCGCACCTGCACGTGGTCGATGTGCTCTCCGGCGCGACCCAGCCACTCACTTCTGGCCCCTTCGTCGTGGGCAACTTCGACTGGTCGCCGGATGCCACGAAGATCGCGTTCGATCACCGCATCTCGAGCGACCCAGCCGACGGCGCCTCGGCCGACATCTCGGTGGTGACGCTGAGCACCGGCGAACGCACGGTGGTCGTCGATCAGCCTGGTCCTGACGCGAACCCGCGGTGGTCCCCGGACGGACGGCAACTGGCGTTCTCGTCGGCCATGGCCAAGCCGTTCTTCTACTATCAGAACAGCGTCCTCGCGGTCACCGAGCCTGGCTCGCGACGCACCACCGCGCTCATCGAGTCGTTCGACGAGAACCCGGCGCTCGTCGCGTGGACACCGTCGGGCATCTTTTTCTCGGCGTCGCAACGAACCTGGGGACGTACATCTGTCGCCGGTGTCACCAACACTCGCGCCGGTCCGCATCAGCAACATGGCCGGGCAGGTGGCGAGCTGGCCGGCGCATGCGCGCGAGGTCATCCGCTGGAAGAGCCAAGACGGCACCGAGATCGAAGGCGTGCTGCACAAACCCGCGGATTTCCAGCCCGGCCGCCGCTATCCGCTCCTCATCGTCATTCACGGCGGGCCGACGGGAATCTCCAGGCCTGTGCCGTACTCGAACGGCGCCGGCTATTATCCGGTCGATCGGTTCCTGGCACGCGGCGCACTCGTCCTCGAGCCGAACTACCGTGGCAGCGCGGGCTACGGCGAAACGTTCCGATCGCTCAACGTCCGCAACCTCGGTATCGGCGATGCCTGGGACGTGCTCTCCGGGATCGATCATCTCGCGGCGCAGGGGTTGATCGATCCGACGCGCGTGGGCTCGATGGGCTGGAGCCAAGGCGGCTACATCTCGGCGTTCCTGACGACGAGACATGCCAGCCGGTTCAAAGCCATTTCGGTCGGCGCGGGCATCTCGAACTGGATGACCTATTACGTGAATACGGACATTCATCCCTTCACCAGACAGTATCTGCAGGCGACGCCTTGGGACGATCCGAAGATCTACGCCGACACCTCGCCGATGACCTACATCAAACAGGCCCGGACGCCCACGCTCATCCAGCACGGCGATGGTGACCAGCGCGTCCCGCCGCCAAATGCGTTCGAGCTCTACCAGGGCCTGCGCGATCAGAACGTGCCGGTCGAGCTCGTCATCTTCAAGGGCTTTGGGCACGGGCTCACGAAGCCAAAGGCCAACCTTGCGGCCATGCAGCAGAATGAAGCCTGGTTCGTGAAATATCTGTGGGCGGCATCGCCGACGACAGCGCAGTGACACGTCGGCCGGCCTAAGGGCCACCCCGGCGGCCCACCGAGGATCTCATCATGACTCTCAGATCAATCCGACTTGCTCTGGCGCTCTCCGCGCTAACGACGCTCACCGCTCCCGCCGCCCCTGCCGCCCCTGCCGCCCAAATGTCTCCTTCCCGCATCGTCGCCCTGAAAGGTGCGACGGTCCTCACCGTGACCAACGGCACCATTCAGAACGGCACCATCGTGCTGCGCGACGGCAAGATTGCCGCGCTTGGCGGCAGCGACACGGCGATCCCGGCCGGAGCCGACACCATCGACGTGAGCGGCCGCTTCGTGTCGCCGGGCATCATCGACTGCCACTCACACATTGCGGCCGATTCGATCAACGAGGGCGGCACGACCGTCAGCTCGATGACCGGTATCGAAGACGTCTTCGATCCGACCGACATCAACATCCAGCGCGATCTCGCCGGCGGCTTGACGGTCGCCAACGTGCTTCACGGCAGCGCCAATCCCATTGGCGGGAAGAATGCCGTCATCAAGTTGCGCTGGGGCAAGACGCGGGCGAGCGACTTTCTCTTCGAGGGCGCGCTGCCAGGCATCAAGTTCGCCCTGGGCGAGAACCCGAAAGACCTGCGACAGTTCGGCCAGACGGGTCCGCGCCGGTACCCAATCACGCGTCCTGGCGTCGAGTTCGTCATCCGCGACGCATTCACCAGGGCCAAGACCTATCAGCGCGAGTGGCAAGAATACGACCGCCGCCACAAAGCGGGCGAAGACGTTCTGCAGCCTCGGCGCGATCTCCAGCTCGAGCCGCTGGTCGAGATTCTCGAGGGCAAGCGCCTGGTTCATGCGCACGCCTACCGCGCCGACGAGATCCTGATGCTGATTCGGCTCGCCGAGCAGATGGGATTCAAGATCGCGACCTTCCAGCACGTGCTCGAGGGCTACAAGGTCGCTGACGAGATCGCCGCGCACGGCGCCGGCGCGTCGAGCTTCTCGGATTGGTGGGCCTACAAGATCGAAGCCGAGGATGCCATTCCCTACAGCCCGGCATTGATGACGCGGCGCGGAGTGCTGGTGTCGGTCAACTCGGACAGCGCCGAGCACGCGCGACGCCTCAACACCGAAGCAGCCAAGGCGATTCACTGGGGCGGCCTCAGTGAGGACGAAGCGCTGGCGCTCGTGACGATCAATCCAGCGAAACAGCTTCGCATCGACAACCGCGTCGGCTCGCTCCAAGTCGGCAAGGACGCCGACGTCGTCGTCTGGACGCATCATCCGCTGAGCACGTATGCGATCGCCGATCGCGTGTATATCGACGGCACGCTCTACTACGATCGCTCGGCCGAAGAGCGCCGCATCACGGATCTGGGCAAGGAGAAGTCCACGTTGGCCGCTGCCGAAGGTCAGCGGGCGCCAACGACGAGCCCGCAAACGGGAGGGGAGCCAAAATCCGGATCGGCAGACGACGCGCCCCCGCTCGCCGCTGGTGGGTCGGCGAGCCACGGCAAGGTCTCGCCGCAGCGGCCCTCGGCCGCGAAAGCGGACAGGCAGGGGACCGACGATGTGCCAGGACTCGGTGGGGTTCAGCAGACGCCTGCCACCGGCACTGGCGCGGTCGTCGCGATTACCAACGCGCGTATTCATCCCATCTCGCAGCCCACCATCGAGCGCGGGACGATCGTCATTCGCGGACGCCTCATCGAGGCGCTGGGTGCCAACCTCGCCGTTCCAGCCGACGCACAGATCATCGATGCGAAGGGGGCCGACGTGTACCCCGGCTTCATCGACGCACGCACGACAATGGGGCTCAGCGAGCCCGGGCCGCGCGGCTTCGACGATGTAGCGGAGATGCTCGAGATCAACGCCTCGACGAAGGCCCAGGTCGCCTACCAATGGGACAGCGACGCCATTCCGGTGGCGCGATCGAACGGCATCACGACTGTGGCGGTCGTGCCCACGGGCGGACTGCTCGGTGGCCAAGTCGCGGTCATGAACCTCGACGGCTGGTCATGGGAAGAAGCGGCCATCAAACCGGTGGCGGGTGTCACGTTCCAATTTCCCACCGTCGGTCGTCCAAGCGGCTTCGGTCCGAACCCCAATCCCGACGCGAACCGAAAATACGAGGATCTGAAGAAGGAGCGCGATGCGCGCGTCGCTCGCGTCGAAGATGTCATCGCCAGAGCCAAGGCCAGAGAAGAACATCCCGGTCATCCTGGGCTCGGTGCTGACGTTGCCCTCGCGCGAGGACTTCCACCACGCCGCCGCCTATCGCGCAGCGGGTGAGCTGGCCGAGGCGGGAGTGAAGTTCGCATTCGGCACGGGTAGCTATCAGAACGTCCGACTCGTTCCTTACGAGGCCGCCATTTCGGTGGCGTGGGGCCTGCCGCGCGACCGCGCCATTCGCGCTGCCACACTCGACGCGGCCGAGATCCTCGGCGTCGCCGATCACGTGGGGAGCCTGCAGTCTGGCAAGCTGGCCAACCTGATCATCGTCGACGGCGACCCTCTGGAGCTGCGCACACCGTTGCCGCGCGTCTTCATCGCCGGCCGGGATGTTGGGCCGAACAACAAACATCTCACGTTGTACGAGCGCTTCTCGTCGCGTCCGGCGGCGAGCAGTCGGTAGGTGAGCTCATGGAAACGAGTCGGCAGAACGACGACGGCGGACGCGTGCGGTCACACGAGGGAGGGCGAGCGGCAGCCGCCGGGGCGCTTGCGCCGACGCCAGCGTGGAGCACGCTTTGTGTGTTCGCAAGCCTCACGGCACTCGCGGTCGCAAGCGTCGGCGCTCAGCACTCCGCCGCGTACGTCTACGCCGTCACGGGCGCGCGGATCGTTCCCGTCTCGGCTGCTCCGCTCGACAACGCCACGATCGTCGTGCGAGACGGGATCATCGAAGCCGTGAGTGCATCGGCCACCGTTCCGGCTGATGCGATCGTCATTCAAGGTAAGGGCCTGACGGTCTATCCCGGCCTGATCGACATGGGCAGTTCGGCGGGGATCGAGTTGCCGGCGGCGCCGCGCGCCGACAACCCACAAACGACCGAAGACGTCGAGCGCGCCAAGACCGATGCGCTGCTGCGGGCGCACGTGCGGGCCGCCGATTACCTCAATCCGTCCGCGAACATGCTGGCGCGCATGGCGGCAGCCGGTATTACCTCGAGCCTGGCGACCCCGGGTGGAGACGCGATTCGCGGTCAGAGCGCGCTCATGAACACCACCCTCGGCGCCGACGAGCCCCAGATTGGCGCGCTGGCCGACGATCGCCGCGCCGCCAGCGTCCTGCGCACGCCGGTCGCCTTGCACGTGAGCTTTCCCGAGCGTCCGGCGGG
Organism: Acidobacteriota bacterium; assembly: GCA_020200025.1. Taxonomy (GTDB): domain Bacteria; phylum Acidobacteriota; class Vicinamibacteria; order Vicinamibacterales; family UBA2999; genus JAIVJN01. Next base: position 19,270 of record JAIVJN010000362.1, read on the forward strand.
CGGCGACGCGTATCCGAACTCGCTGATGGGAGTCATCGCGTTCGTCCGACAGCAGTTCCTCGACGCCCAGCACTATCAGGCGGCCGTTCAGTTCGCGGAAAAATCGAAGCGTCCGGTCTTTACGCCGTACAAGGCCGCCTACGAGGCCATGCAACCGGCGCTCGCCCGTCGGCTGCCGGTCGCATTCCGCGCCGAGCACGCGCGTGAAATCCTCCGCGCGCTCGACATGTCGAAGAGCTTCAAGCTCGACCCCATCATCACCAATGGACGTGAATCCGACGCGGTGGCCGCCGAGCTCAAAGCCGCGAGCGCCCGAGTCATCGTCAGCCTCAATTATCCGAAGCGACCGGAGTCGATCGCCCCCGAGGCGGACGAGCCGCTCCGTACGTTGCGGGCGCGCGCCAATGCGCCGAAAACCGGTAGCGCGCTGGAGAAAGCGGGGGTCCTGTTTGCCTTCGAATCCGACGGTTTGAGCGATCCGAAGGACTTCCTGAAGAACGCCGTCAAAGCGGTGGGCGCGGGCTTGTCGCGCGACGCGGCAGTTCGCGCTTTGACGATGAACGCCGCCACCATCGCCGGGGCCGCTGATCGCATCGGCTCGCTCGAACCGGGCAAGATGGCCAATCTGCTGGTCACCGATGGCGATCTCTTCGACGACAAGACGACGATCAAGCACGTGTTCGTGGCGGGGCGGCCGGCGAGGCTGGATGTTGCAGAGCCGCCGCGCCCTGGCCGCACGTCGGAGCGGTAGGGCGCACCTTTACGGTGCGCCCTAGCGGGCCGTAAAGGCCCGTCCTACGTGCCCATCAGGCGGCGACTTCCTCCGCCGCCGGCTCCTTCAGCTCCCCTTCCCACCGCGCGATGACGGCGGTCGCCAGACAATTGCCGACGACGTTGGTCATCGTTCGCGCCATGTCCATCAGCTCATCGACCCCGAGAATCAGCGTCACCCCTTCGAGCGGCAGACCGTAGCTGGCAAGGGTTCCCGCCAGGATCACCAGTGAGGCTCGCGGCACGCCGGCGACACCTTTGCTGGTCAGCATCAGCGTCAGCAGCATCGTGGCCTGCTGCCAAGCCGTGAGCTCCACGCCTGCCGCCTGGGCAACGAAGACCGCTGCCAGTGAGAGATAGAGGGTCGTGCCGTCGAGGTTAAAGCTATATCCGAGCGGCATGACGAAAGAGACGATGCGTTGCGGCACGCCGAAGCGCTGCATGGCTTCCATCGCACGCGGCAGCGCCGCTTCGCTCGACGTGGTCGAAAAGGCAATGATGGCGGGCTCGCGGACAGCGCTGATGAACCGACCGATGGGGATGCGGAATAGAAGCGCCACCGGCAGCAAGACCAGCAGCATGAACACAATCAATGCCGCATAGAGGGTGGCGACCAGCCAGGCGAGATTGTAGAGGACGCCGAGACCCCCGTGCCCCACGGTGTACGCGATGGCGGCGCCCACGCCGATCGGCGCATAGCGCATCACGATGTCGGTGACCTTGAACATGGTTTCCGCCAGCGTCTCGCACCACGTGATGATGGGCCGGCCACGCTCGCCGAGCATGCCCAGACCGATGGCAAAGAAGATGCTGAAGGCGACGATCTGCAGGACATCGCCGCGCGCCATGGCGTCGATGGCCGACTCCGGGATCACGTGCAACAGAATCTGATCCCACGTTTGCGGTTGCGCCGCAATCTCGCTCTTCGCGCCCAGCGGCAGGTTCACGCCCTCGCCCGGACGCGTGATGTTGACGGCGACCAGTCCGATGACGAGGGCGGTGGTCGTGACGACTTCGAAATAGATGAGGGCGCGGAGGCCCATGCGCCCCACGACTTTGAAGTGTCCCGCCCCGGCGATGCCCGCCACCAGGGTGCCAAAGAGCAGCGGCGCGATGATCATCTTGATCAGGCGCAGGAACAATTGGCTGAATGGGCGGATGACGGCAGACCAGGCCGGATCGGTGTTGTTGATGATCGCACCGACGACGATGCCGATCCCAAGGCCGATGAAAATCTGCTTGGTGAGCGAGATACCGCGCTTGCGAGGGGCTGGAATAGTGGTCGCCACGGGGTCAGTCTAGCCTAGCAGGCCGATGCAAAGGCCCTGAGCCAGAAGACAACAGGCAGAAGGCAGAACGCAGGTTGCTGGGTCTTTCGCCAACCTGCCGGCTCACCGCGCCAGCCAATAGGTCATTTTGATCGCCACGGAGCGATTGCGGACACGGCTCCATCGATCGTCCGGCAGATCGGTCTCCCAGCCGTTGTTGTAGACAATGTAGAGATCGCTGCCTGGCTTGTAGATATACCAGAACAAGATGTTGAAGTTTGCGGAGCGCCGCTCGTCGTTGTATTGGAAGAAGCCCTTGAGGAAGAGGTCTGGCGAAAACGAGTGGCTGACCCGAACATTCAGGACGTTCGCCGTGAAGACGGCACGTCCGGGCAGCGTGATGCGGTTGCGCGTGTAGTTCGGTTCGACTAGGAGCGTGCGGCCGATCTGCACGTTGACGGCGGCACGATAGGTTTGCCGCTCTCCGTTGTAATAGCTTCCCACCTCGGCGCTGCCGCTGCCGTAGACGCGCCTGGCTTGATTCGATGTGTAGCTGGCGTACACGGCATCCCACGAGTAAGCGCCGATCGGCAATGTCGTGCCAGCCACCGCGAACGGCGAGGACAGGTAGTCGTAGTCGCGAGCGACGCGAACCGTCACGTTCGACGAGTCCTGCCGCTGCATCTGTGCCTCGATGCCTTGCGTTCTCGACTCCACCCGACCGGCGTGGTTCTCGTAGTACTCGAGATCGCCGCTCAGAAAGAGCTGCCGAACGCCAGACCACCGCGGCCGCGGGGTCCAGCCGGCACGGGCTTTGGTGCTGCGGACGTTGATTCGCGGGATGAAGCCCATCTCGGCGTTGAACCGCTCACCGATGTCCGCGTATTGAAGGCCCGAGCTGAACCGATCGGTCTTCCAGATGGTGTCGGCGACCGCCGCCCAGTCGCGACCGCTGGCACCGGGCGAGACCGTCTTGGCCGCGAGCCCGGTGAAGATGAACGAGCGCCCGAGGTAGAGCCCGAGGTCAACACCCGCCGCGCGATTGAAGTCGCTGGCACCGCCGTCGCTATTGAGGACGATGCCGCCGATCGTCGAGTTCGAGAGAAGGTTACGCTTGACGCGCACGGCAGTGAAGTTGGCGCCGTTCAAACGCCGCGGACCGGCGGCCCCTGGGAGCTCCGCGTCATTCGTGGTGATGTTGATCGCCCCGATGGCGTACTCCCC
>JAIVJN010000363.1 GCA_020200025.1 Acidobacteriota bacterium
CGCGGTACTCGTGGTCGAACGCGTTCGCGCTCGCTCCACACGTGGCCTGCGCAATGAGCGCGATGCCGATCACGAGCCCGCAGGCGATCAGGGATTTCTTCATAATGAGGTTGGCTCCCGCAGCTGGGCGTCGAGGGCACGCCTGGCGGCACGCGCGCCGATCACGGCTGCCGCGACGGTCGCCGCAAGGCCGGCGATATAGAGAATCGTCCGCGTTGTGCCGCCGCCGGAAGCGGCCGACGACAGTTCCGCCGCCGCGGGCGCGAGCGAGCCGAGGTAGACCCACATCGCCGTTCCGGGCAACATGCCCAGGAACGAGGCCAGCACATAGGTGCGGACTTTGACCTTCGACAGACTCAGTGCGTAATTCAGCGCGTTGAAGGGAATGATCGGAGACAGCCGCAGGAGCAGCACGATCTTGAAGCCCTCGCGGCTGACCGCGGCATCGATCGCGCGTACACGCGCCGACTCGCCGACGCGGGCCTCGGCCCAGCCGCGCAGCAGGGTCCGTCCGAGCAGGAACGCGCAGGTGGCGCCGGCGACACTCGCCGGGGACGCAATCGCGATCCCCCACAGCGGTCCATACGCGAAGCCCGCGGCGAGCGTGAGAATCGACCCTGGCAGGAACGCGACGGTGCTGACGACATACGCCACGAAGAACAGCGCCACGCCGAGTGCGCCCGTATTCCGCGCCCGCTCGGCGAGGATCGTCACCCACTCGGCGACCGGCAGGATGTACGCGGCAGTGGCAAGCGCCGCGACCACGAGAGCGACAAGCAGGGCGCGCCCCCTCGTCATGCCCCTGCCCCAAGCGCCCACACGGCAAGCGCCGCCAGCGACGCCGCGATCGGCAGCGTGACGATCCACGCGCTCACGAATCCGCCCACGCGCTGCCAGCGGACGGCCGCAGGATCCTGGCGAAGCCCGGCGCCGACGATCGCGCCCGTCACAACGTGCGTCGTCGACACCGGCAGCGTGTAAAAGGACGCCGCCAGCACGAGCGCCGCGCTCACGATGGACGCGGCCAGGCCGGTGTCCTGGTCCATCTGGACAACGCGCTCGCCGAGCGTCCGCGTCACTCGAGCGCCGGCGACGTAGCTGCCAAGCGCCATGGGCCGGCGGGCATCACGCGCCAATCGTAGCCGGCGTTGCGCTCCAACAGGCCCTCACCACCAGCAGCGCATGTGCACGTGGTGACGATGAGGCGCGTGGAAAGCGCGCCTGTGGCAGTACCATCGGCGCCGACCGCACCCGGAGAGGTATTCTCCAGGACGCACACGCACGCGGGGGACACCCGCGCCGCGATGGCGTGCATACCGTAGCCGATGGCCGCAGAAACCAGAGGGCTCAGCGCAAGCGGTGTCGCGATGGCGGAGAGCAGGATCCACCACCTGATGGAGCTGGCGCCCCCTGCCATCAGGGCGACCCCCACGATGGCGCCGGTCAGTGCATGCGTCGTCGAGACCGGAAGACCGGTGATCGACGCGAAGATGACCCACGCGGCAGCACCCACGGCGACGGCCAGAGGGAAGGTCGACAGCGCGAGCACCTCCGGTCCGACAATCGCCGACGTGAACGCATTAACCAGTCCTACGGAAATCACCAGCGATGCCAGGCCGCCGGCGAACGTCCACAGCGTCCCCCAGGCGATGGCCGTGCGACAGGACGCGCGTCCTGTCCCGGCGAGGGTCGCCACACCTTTCGAGACGTCGTTCGCGCCATTGGCGAAGGCGAGGGCCGCCGCGCCGATCACGGTGAGGATCGCCAGAGTGACGGACATCAGCAGCAGTTCCCGTCGGGGCCGCAGCAGTCCTCACCGCTGCTGATGCTCGCCGCGCCGGCCTCGCCCTCGATGACGGCAAAGGCGCTGGCATAGGGGGCCGCGGCCAGCTTCGTGGCCGTATCGGTGCAGACTTCCACCGGGATACCGCGGGGGAACAGGTGCCCTTCTTCGTCGGTGACGCTCTTCATCGGGCCGAGATACACCGCGTACTGGCCGATGTACCGGCACCCAGCTTTCTTCTCGAACTTGAAGCCCCGCACCGTGACGGAGTAAAAGCGAGTGCCCTCCACCTCTCGCCAGAACGTCTTTTTCAGCACCGAGATGCCGTAGAACCCGGCGCGCTCCAGCGCCGCGAGGAAGCCATCCTCCGACAAGGCTCCGCTGATGCACTCGCCCCACAGCTGCCCATCGGCGCGCATCCGGGGCGGCACCTCGCCGTCGGCAACGATGTCGGCGATGACGGTGCGGCCGCCGTCCCTGAGCACACGCCAGATTTCGCGAAACACCGCCGGCTTGTCGGGCGACAGGTTGATGACACAGTTCGACGTGACGATGTCGGCCGACGCCGCTTCGAGCGGGATCTGTTCCAGGATGCCCTTGTGGAACTCGACATTGTCGTACGTCAGCGCCGCCGCGACCTGCGGCTGTGACTCGCGCGCGACGGTCAGCATCTGGTCGGTCATATCGATGCCGAAGACACGTCCCTCGGATCCCACGCGCCGGGCCGCAATGAAGCAATCGATGCCGGCGCCGGAACCGAGATCGACCAGTGTCTCGCCCTTCTGCGGCGATGCCGCGGAAACCGGACTGCCGCATCCATAGAATCGCTCGACGACCTCTGGCGGAATGTGCGCGAGATCCTCGGCATCCGGGCGGACGGGGCAGCACAGTTCGGCCTGGGGCTCTTCGGCTGCATGTCCGTAGAAGTCCCGGACCTCGGCACGTGAACGATCGGCGACCTCCTCCGAAAGCACGCATGCGGAATGCGTGGTGCGCACGATCGCCTCCTCGTCGTGCACCGTTCGCTCCCCCATCCCGCGCAGTACGACAGGCCGGTCGAACCCGGAACGAGGCTGAATGGTGGAGCGGCCTTCCGTGACGAGCTCCTTGAAGGCATCTCGCGCGAGGCCCTGATACAGGTCGCAGTACGGATCGTGACCGAGGAAACTGCCTCTTAACTTCCTCAATCGGGGCTCCGCCCCGAACCCCGGCTCGGTCGCTCGCGGGGACCCCTTCGCCCCGCTCCGCTCCCTCGCGGTCGCGCTCTGCGCGACCTGACCGAGCGAGGCCCAGTAGCCGTGTTCCAGGTCTCCGCCGCCACACAGGAACTTCCAGTGGCAGGTCCGGCACTGCGCTTTCTGCTCGACGGTCGCGCCGCGCAGGTCCTTCAGGACCAGGCTTTCCTTCCAGATCGTCTCCACGGGCGCATCCAGCACGCTGCCGCAGTGCAGCTCCGGCACGCCGGCCATGGACGCAGAGGGATAGATACCGCCGTCGGTCGACAGGCAGAGACTCGTCCACCCGGCGCCGGCCAGGTCGTTCTTGACGCCAGGAGCGCCGTCGAACCGAAGCCGGAGTTCCTCGACGTTGTCGATCGTCACGCCTTTCGCGCGCGCCATCTGCCGCGCGTGGCGGACGGCCTCGAGGATGTCGTTCGCCGGCGGCAGACTCGCAAAGGGGCCGGTCAGAAGCCGGCCGCGGCGGTGCGGCCACAGGAGGTGAACGTTCGACACACCGAGGTCCGCAGCGAGCTCCACGAGCGCCGCGGCGTTCGAGAGGTTGTGCCGCAGGAGTGTCATCGTGATGGTCGTGCGCAGGCCTGCACTCACTGACGCGCGAATGCCGTCGCGGATCCGCTCGAACGTGCCGGCGCCGCGAATCGGGTCGTTCACCTCGGATGACGCTCCATCCAGGCTGATCTGCACGCGCAGCCGCTCCGGCGGCAGCGCCGCCAGCGCACGAAGACGATCCCCCTTCAGGGTCGTCCCGTTGGTCATCAGCACGAGCTCGCGCTCGTGTGTCCGGGTGATGTGCTCGATCAGATCGAGCGCGTCGGGCCGGGCGAGCGGCTCCCCGCCGGTCAGGTAGAACCGCTCCACGCCGAGCGCCACCGCCTGATCGATGGCAGAGCGGACGATCGGGCCGGGCAGCCCCTGCGCGCGCTCAGGCCCTGAGGAGACCAGGCAATGCTCGCAGGCGAGATTGCAGAAGTCGTTGACCTGGATCCAGAACTCGCGCAGCCGGTCGGTGCGCAGGTATGCCGCGCGGCCGAGATACGGTAAGGGGACCGCTCCGTCTGTCGAGATGAACCGCTGCCGCAGCGCGTCGCGCGCGAACGTGTCGACGTGCAGCCAGGCGCGCGCGAGATCGAGCCCGGTGTCGGCAGCGTAAGCGCGAACCACATCGCGGAGCGGCGTGCGGCCGTCCAGATATCGGAGAATCCGCAGGCCGTTGTCGTCAGTCGCGATCCAGTTCGGTGCAGCGGGGTCCACCGCCATCGCGGCGCCCGCGGCGCGTTCGACGACCGTGGCTGGGGCTCGAAGGACTGTCTGATCATCTATTCGGGTTTGCATCGTAGGTCCCAATGGATCACTATCGTGTCCATGCGAAATAACGTTCCAGCCACCGGCGCACGCGCGGCGTGAGCGACTGCCGGCGGTACATGTCACCGGCCTTTCGCAGCGCCTCTGCCTGGGTGGGATACGGGTGGATCGTCGCCGACAATCCGGACAACGTGCCGCCATGCGTCATCGCGTACGCCACTTCACCGATCATTTCTCCGGCGTGTGGCGCGACGATCGTGCAGCCGCGGATGCGCCCGCGGTCGTGATGCACGTCCACGAAACCGTCCGTCTCGTCGTCCACGATGGCGCGATCGATCTCTGCCAGCGGGACAGTGATGGTCTTCAGCTGCCCGTTGCTCTTCTCCACGTCCTCTTCGGATGCCCCGACGTGCGCCACTTCAGGGTCCGTGTACGTCACCCACGGCATCACCAGCGCACTCACCCTCCGTCGTCTGAAGAACAACGCGTTCTCGATGACGATGCGCGACATGGCGTCGGCGGCATGTGTGAATTTGTAGGCGGAGCACACGTCACCGGATGCGTAAACGCGCGGGTTTCTTGTCTGAAGGCGATCGTTGACGGTCACGCCCTGCTTGGACGCGGCGATGCCCGCTGCTTCGAGGTTCAGGCCTTCGATATTCGGCGCGCGCCCGGCGGCGACGAGTAGCGCATCCCCGGTGACGCTGGCGCGGAGCTCACCGTCGCTGTTTCGCACGTAGTGGACTCGCAGCTCGCCGGATGACGTGTCCACACGATCCAGCCTGATCCCCAGTTCGAACCGCACGCCGTCCGATGCCATTCGGCGCCCTACGATCTCTGCTGCGGCATGTGATTCCCTCGGCAGCACCTGCGGCGCCTGATCGAGCACCGTCACGGAGGAACCAAACCGCGCAAACGCCTGCGCGAGTTCGCAGCCGATCGGTCCCGCACCGATCACGAGGAGGCGTCGGGGCAACTCGGTGAGGGAGAAAACCGTTTCGTTCGTGAGGTAGGGTGCGTCATCGAGTCCCGCGACCGGCGGAGCCGTTGGCCGTCCTCCAGTAGCGATGACAGCCTTTCGGAACCGAAGCTCCTGCCCGTCTACCGTGACGGTGCGATCGTCGCCGAACGACGCATCGCCAAAGAACACATCGACGCCTGCATCACGCAGCCGGGCGACCGAATCGTGCACGGCGATGGCGGCGCGGCGCTGGCGCATGCGGTTCATCAC
>JAIVJN010000132.1 GCA_020200025.1 Acidobacteriota bacterium
GGCCTGTCGCAGCAGCCGCCCCTGATAGGAGATGGCGAGCGTCAACTCGAGGTCACGGGCGACCGGTGACGGCAAATTGATGACAACGGTGTTCTGGTTCTTCACGCGTAGAAACAGCAGGCGTCCGAGCTCGTCGCTGATCACCGAGTTGACCGTGAAGTCTTCCGCCAGCCGCAGTGTGAGCGCGCCGAGCGCGAACGCCTTGATGCGCAGCTTCAATCGCGTTCGCCCCTCGAGCCATGCGCGCTCGGGATAGAACGTCGCATCGATCTGATAGTCGAGGATGTCGTACTCGACGAGGTCGTCTTCGTTGTAGAAACGACCGCGGCTGCTCAGCTTCTGCCCCGAGGCATAGGCGGCAATGTTGCGCTTGCGCAACCGATGGAACAGCGTCACGTCCTCGGCTTCGCCGGTCGACCGCGCATAGGTGAGCGTATCGAAGCGTCGCGTGCGGACTTCGGCCAGGAAGTCACCCGCTTGCGGCAGCAACGACCACGCATCTCGGCTGAGATCGCTCAAATCGAGGCTGAACGACTTGCTCACCTCCTCGTCGAAGACCGTCTGGGCTCGTCGCAGCACTCGCGCATCGACAGGGCTCGGCTTCAGCGCCCCTTCCTTCACCCGCTGCTCGAACTCGAACGGGTTCATCCGGATGAAAGCGGCGCCGAACGGCGTTTCGATGGCATCCGTGCCGGCAAAGATGCGGAGCTGTCCGCGCTCCTCCTTGGGTTCGGGTGCGAAGCTCATGATGCCCTCGCCGAGCAGCACGAGCGCCGTCACGCCTTCGACCGTTTCTGCCACGAAGACGTCGCCCTGCGGCAAGCGGAGCTCGAAGTCGACCGCGCGGATCGTCAGATCCTGTGCCGAGAACTGCTTCTCGGGCTGCAGCGCCAGACGGTGCAATCCTTCCACGGAAGACAGACGGTCGCCGGACACGATCCGCCACGGCTGCCGGTCCGTCTCACCATGTCGCGGACGCCGGATGTCAAGGCGCCATGTGGCGATGCGTCCCCGCGGTCCGGTCTCGAGAAAGACCTCGGCGACCAGACGATAGCCGTCGCCAGGCAGCGTGCCGGGAAGAGCCGCCCGATCGCGCTCGCGAATAATCGCGCGCGTGACACCTTGCGGCGCAACGGCGTCGAAGAACTCGATCGCTTGGTCGCGGTCGGCGGCCGACGAGTGCAGCGCGAGCCACGCCTCGCGGCTCGATGTCGAGAGGGCCGTTTCGACAGCCTGCAGAAACGAGAGGATCGATACGTCCTCGTCGCTCGGGGGCGGGACCTGCCGCGCGTAGACCGGCGCAGCCCAGCACACGAAGAGGAGAAGGGCAGCCCACCAGCCCATATCGACGATTAGACGCCAGCCGCCCGCCTTCAGGCTACAGGATTCGGCAGACGGCTCACGACGAGCACCGTGAGATCGTCGGCCAGTCGCGAGTCGCGCCGGTGGTGCTCGACGGCGTCGAAGATCGCGCGGCCGATGCCGCCGGCCGATACGGTGTGCAACGTGCCAGCGTGCAGGGCCAACGTACGCTCGAGCCCAACCTCGTCGAAGGGGTCACCGGCAGGGTTTTCCGCCTCCGTGATGCCGTCGCTATACATCACGAGGGCATCGCCGGGCGCCAGGTCGACCTGTCCCGCCTGATAGGTCGACCGCTCGAACATGCCCAGCGCGATGCCTCCCGTTGTGAGGCGCTCGAACGTCCCGTTGTGCCGGCGGAGGAGTGGCGGTGTCTGGCCGGCGTTGACGAATTGCAGATTTCCCGTGACCGGGTCGAAGGAGGAGAGAAACAGCGTGATGAACCGGGAAGGCGGCGCGTGACGAGTGACCTGTACGTTGAGGCGGGTGACGAGCGCGGCTGGGCCAAGGTCCTCGTCGACGAGCGTGCGCAGCATCGCCAGGAGCAGCGCCATCAGGAGCGCGGCCGGACTGGCTTTCCCGGCCACGTCGCCGAGCGCCACGATGACGCGGCCATTCGCTCGAGGCAGGATGTCGTAGAAGTCCCCACCGACCGTATTCGCCGGCTTCGTCAGGCCGAACGCTTCGACGCCTGGCCCGAACCATGTGCCGTTCGGCAGCATGGCCTGCTGAATTTCCCGCGCCACCTCGAGGTCGCGCTTGAGCGAGAGGCGATCCGCCACCTCGAGCAGCACCAGCAGGTTCATCAGCAGGAAGCCGAAGAGGAGCCATAAGGTGCCGTTGGCGAAGATCGGGCCCGGCATGCCGATGGGCAGGAAGAAGAACGCGATCGGGATGGGGATGCGAATGAGGCCGAAGCCCTGAAACAGTTGCAGCAGGCCCACCGCCGAGACGATGAGGGCGATCGCATACGTGACGCGACGCGCCGGCGACAGCCGCATCGTGAACGCGAGAAAGAAGCCTTGCAGATACTTGAGGGCGCGCCGATGCGCCGGCAGCCCCTCGAGCTCCGCCGTATTGATGCCGCGGGCAAAAAAGCGATACGCCTCGGGCGTCTCTCGCGTGAAGAGCTTGCCGAAGTCTTCGGACGTCAGGTCGTGCGTGTAGCTGTGCAGGAGCTCACGTGTGCGGGAGGCGGACTTCATGTCAACCGGTCTGGTCCAGACCACAGTCGTTGGGTCCGTCCTATCATTCACTCACCTGGCAATCTGCACTCGCTCGACACCCGTGACGCGCCGTAGACCGACGAGAAGCCACGCCCCTGGACTGCTGCTCGGGGCATCCTGAGCCAAGCCGAAGGCGAAGCACACGAAGATCACGAAGGGAAGAAGATCTCAATGTCCTTTCTTCGTGGTCATTGTGGCCTTCGCGGCTATTGAGGCACAGGCACTTTGCACTTATACGACCTCAGACCACGCCGAGTTCCCGTCCGACTTGCCCCAGCGTGTCGAGCGCGAACTGCAGATCCTCGCGGCTGTGCGTCGCCGTGACGATGGTCCGCAGCCTCGCCTCGGCGCGGGCGACCGTCGGAAAACCGATTCCTTGCGCGAACACGCCCCGTTGGAACAGGCGATCGGACATCTCCATGGCGCGCTCCGCCTCTCCCACGATCACGGGCGTGATGGGGCTCTCACTTCGCCCGGTGTTGAAGCCGAGGTCGGCGAGCCCGGCTTTGAAGAAGCGCGTGTTCTCCCACAGCTGCTCCATCCACCGCGGTTCACTTTCGAGCACGTCGAGTGCCGCCAGGCACGCGGCCGCCACCCCAGGCGGATGCGAGGTCGAAAACAGAAAGGGGCGCGCGCGGTGATAGAGGAAATCGATGAAGGACCGCGATCCGGCCACATAGCCCCCGAGCACGCCCATCGCCTTCGACAGTGTGCCGACTTGCACGTCGACGCGCCCATGACACCCGAAATGATCGATCGTGCCGCGGCCCTGTCGCCCAAATACACCGCTCGCATGCGCATCGTCGACCATCATGATGGCGCCGAATTCCTCGGCGAGATCGCACAGCGCTGGCAAGGGACCGAGATCCCCTTCCATCGAGAAGACGCCGTCGGTGATGAGAAGCTTTCGCTGAGCGGCCGGCAGATCCTGCAGAATCTTTCGGGCGGCGTCGACGTCTTTGTGGGCAAACACCTTGATGGCGGCGCGGCTCAGCCGGCAGCCATCGATGATGCTGGCGTGATTGAGGGCGTCCGAGATGATGACGTCTTCTTTGTTGAGCAGGGCGGAGACGGTGCCTGCGTTGGCGGTGAAGCCGCTTTGGAACACTACGACGGCCTCCACGTTCTTGAAGGTCGCCAGCCGTCGCTCGAGCTCCATGTGAAGCTCCATCGTGCCGGCGATGGTGCGTACAGCTCCGGATCCAACGCCGTACCGCTCGGTCGCCTCGAGCGCCGCTTGTCGAAGCCTGGGATGCGTCGTCAGTCCGAGATAGTTGTTGGACGAGAGATTGACGACCGACCTTCGATCGAAGGTGGCATGAGGAAGCTGCTCGCCGTCGAGAACGCGGAGCTGGCGGTAGAGGCCTTGTTGCTTGAGTGATTCGAGCTCGTCGGAAAGGTAGTGCAGCGGGTCGGCGCGCATGGGGGAGTATACCCAACCTGGTTGCTCACATTCTTCTCGAGAGCAACCAGGTTGGCTATCGCTGTCCGGAGCGACCGCCTTCCCGGAACAACACGAAGACCACGAGAGTCACGAAGAGTCTCATGAGTCGCTCTTTGATTCCTTCGTGGCCTCCGTGAGCCGTGTTCCCTAGTCCGCAGCTCGTCATCGACGCGGCAGCCCGTACAACACATCCTGGGCGAAGCGCGCGATCGCTCGCGCACCGTGCGCGGTGAGCCACTCCTCGATAGCGCTCGCCTCTTCGGCACCCATGGCGTCCCGATGCACGACCACGTGCGTCGTGCCGGCGTCAGTGAGCGTCTGCCACGCGCGCGCGGGATCGGCGGCCAACCGCTGCAGCGACGCGACGCGCACGAGATAGCCGCGAGGAAAGCCCCCGCTGTACCCGTTGACCAGCCGCTGGTGGTGAACCGTCGCGTAGTAGACGTAGCGGAGCTCCCAGGCCGGATCGCCAAAGGGGAGCTCTGCAACCACGCGTCCCGGCGGGAGAGCGGCAAGTGCGTGATACACCGGCGGCGAGGCGGCGGCGGGAAAAACGCGCGGCGGCGGGACCACAGGCCCGTCGCCCCATGTCGCGTTCAGCGGAATCGGCGCCGAGAAGCCTTCGGCCAGCGCCAGGGCGGTCAGGACGCCCGCGACGAGCGGCGACCTTCCCCGTCGCATGAGGATCGCTCCGCCGGCCGCTGCGATCATGACGAGAAAACACGCGGCCACCATGGCATAGCGCGCGGGGACTCGCAGGCCATCGAAGCCGGGCACGTGATCGAACAGCCAGCGATAGAGTGC
>JAIVJN010000133.1 GCA_020200025.1 Acidobacteriota bacterium
CGCTGTCGTCGCCTCACGTCATCCTGGTCGAAGCGGAGACGCCTGCCGTCTCTTCGACGGAGATCCGACGCCGGGCCGCCGCCGGCCTTCCCATTCGCGACATGGTACCGGAGCGCGTCGCCGCCCACATCGAGCGCCATCACCTGTATGCCGCGGGTCGAACACCGTCAGCGTAGCGGTTTTGCTTCTGGAAGGTAGCTTGCATGGCGAAGACCGAACGACCGCCGACATCTCGGAAGCCGCGGGGCCCGAAGTCGGCGCGCATTCCACGGGCGCTGTGGACGGCCGTGGAGGCTGCGCGCAGCAAGAAAGCGACCGAGGTGGCGTTGCTGGATCTCAGCAAGGCCGGCGCGTTTACCGATTACTTCCTGGTGTGCACGGGTGCCAACCCGCGTCAAGTCCACGCCATCGCGGATGCGATCGAGCAAGCGCTCAAGGAGCTCAAGCTCAGACCGTCACACGTGGAAGGCTATCGTCGCGCCGAATGGGTGCTGCTCGACTACTTCGATTTCATCGTCCATGTCTTCTCACCAGCGGCCCGGAGCTTTTACAGCCTCGAGCGGCTGTGGGGCAGCGCGGTTCCGATCGAGCTCCCCGAAGAAGCGGTTCCAACGTAAAAGCGAAACGGCGGTTGCGTGTTTGGCAGCCAACCTGGTTGCTCCCATGAGGGCGACAGCAACCAGGTTGGCTGCGCGAGAGCAATTGCCGGTTTCGTTTTTACGCCGCGCTGATGCGCCAGCTCGCTGACCTCGTTCTGTCCATCCTCCTGGCGCCACCCTGCGCCGTGTGTGGCGATGTTCTGCAGCGGCCGCTCGATGGCACCGTGTGCGAAGGCTGCTGGCGCGCCGTCCGTCGTATCGTCCCGCCGGTTTGCGATCGATGCGGCAGCCCGCGGTCCTCGGCACAGACGGCCGACATCGACAACTCTCGCTGCGCAACGTGTCTGCACTTCGCACCAACGGTTGACAAGGCTCGCGCCATCGGCGCGTACGACGGCGCACTTCGCTCGATTGTCCACGCGTTCAAGTACGAAGGTCGCCGATCGGTTGCGAACAGACTGGGGTCGACGCTTCGGGCTTGCGGCCGAGACGTGCTTGCGGGTGCTGATGCGCTCGTCCCTATTCCGCTTCACGCGCGACGACGGCGTGCCCGCGGATTCAATCAGGCTCGCATCTTGGCCGGCGCCATTGGTGAGCCCGTCTGGGACGTGCTCGTCCGCGTGAAGCACACGTGCCCGCAGGTCGATCTCGACGCCGAGGCCCGGCGAATGAACGTGCAGGATGCCTTTCAGATCGGCCGGCGGTCGAGGGACGTACGGAGGGTTCGCGGTTCAGTGCTCGTCCTCGTCGACGATGTGGCGACGACTGGCCGCGATGCTCGACGCGAGGTAGCGGTCGCAGACGACCAGCGTCCCGGCCGAGAGCCATTGGCTGATGCGGGCGCGGTACTCGTACCGATTGGCGATGTAGAGCAACTGCATGACGTCGGCCGGAAACTCGCGGGCGCCCGCCAGCGCCCGATCGATCTCGGTGCCGATTGGCGTCGTATAGTCGGGGAAGGACACGAGCTCGACCTGATGGCCGGCTGTCCGGAGGGTGTCGGCCAACCGTTCCGCCTGCGTCTGTTTACCGCTTTGGTCGAGGCCTTCGAAGGCGATGAGATGTCCAGGCATCAGTTTTTGCGTGCCCAACCTGGTTGCTCTCGGATAGCCAACCTGGTTGCTCTCATGTAGCCAACCTGGTTGCTCTCGTATCTCATGAGAGCAACCAGGTTGGGTATACGAGAGCAACCAGGTTGGTTTGCTATTCCTCGAGCCGCAGCATGTCGTCGAGCGTCTGGCGGCGACGCGTGACGCGCCACTCGCCACCGTCGACCATCACTTCTGGCGGCAGTGGGCGCCGCAGGTAAGTGTGGCCCATGGCCGCGCCGTACGCGCCCACGTCGCGAATGACGAGGAGATCGCCCGCCTCGAGGGGTGGCAGAGGCCGGTTGCGCGCGAAGATATCGGTGCTCTCGCAGATAGGACCGACCAGGTCGCCGACGACGAGCTCGCCGGCGCGCGGAAGAACCGCATCGACCTGATGATACGCGCCGTAGAGCGCCGGCCGCATCAACTCGGTCATGCCGGCGTCGATGACGACGAAACGGCGGCTGCCGGCAAAGTGCTTGACGTCGACGACGCGGGTGAGCAGCAGGCCTGCGGCGCCGACGAGCGCTCGCCCTGGCTCGATGACGGCCGTGAAGCCTGTCCCTCGCACCAACCCTGCCAGGGCTACCACGTATTCGGCCGGCGTGGGCGACGGAGCACCGTCGTACGAGATTCCCAACCCGCCCCCGAAATCGATGTGCTCGATGCCGATGCCGGCGCGTCGCAGACGGGTTGCGAGCTCGAGGACCGATTCCGCGGCACGCACCAGGGGCTCGAGCGTCGTGATCTGAGAGCCGATGTGAACATGGACGCCGATGGGGCGAAGATGCGGGCGCCGCGTCATCTCGTCGAAGATCGCGGGGGCAAGGTCGATCGGCACGCCGAACTTGCTGTCTCTCAGTCCAGTCGAGATGTGCGGATGACTCTGCGCGTCGATGTTCGGGTTGACGCGAAGCGCCACGCGAGCGATCGATCCGTGTGCCCGCGCGATCTCATGCAGCCGATCGAGCTCGCCCGACGATTCGACGTTGATCGCGAGGAGCTCGAGCGCCACCGCGCGCTCGAGCTCCTCCCGCCGCTTCCCCACGCCGGTGAACACGATGTGGTCGGGGCGATAGCCCGCGCGCAGGGCAATCTCGACTTCGCCCATGGAGTTGGCGTCGGCCGCGCTGCCTTCGGCCCTCAGCAGTCTCGCGACGGCCAGCGATGAATTCGCCTTGAGGGCGTAGTGCACGGCATGCGGCACCTCGCCGAACGCATCGTCGATCGTGCGGTACGCTCGGCGGATCTGGTCTCCATGATAGACATACGCAGGCGTCCCGACGGCGTCGGCAATGGCCGAGAGCAGGAGGCTGTCGAGGGTCGAACCGGCCGCCGGATGCGAAGAGGAGGGTGCGGACACGACGTGATCAGGCGATCATAGCGTGAACCTCGGCCCGAATCCGACGAGAATCGTGATATTCTGGCTCCCGGCCTGCCGGGGCCCCGTCTCAGACCGACGCGTGTATCGGCCGACCAGGTCGCCTCTTCGATGCCTGACACTCCGTCGGCCACTCCGGACGCGATCGATGCGCTCATTCAGCGGTGTCTGGCCGGCGAGCAGGATGCCTGGGTGCTGATCGTGCGCCAGCACTGGCGCAAGGTCTTCAACATCGCCTACAAATTCACCGGCAAGCATGACGAAGCCGAGGATCTGACGCAGGATGTCTTCCTCAAGATCTTCCGCTCGCTCAACACATTCGATCGGCGCGCCAATTTCCAGACGTGGCTCATCAGTGTCAGCCGGAATCTGTGCATCGATCATTACCGCAGCGTGCGCAAGGAACGTGAGACGATCGACCGAGCCGTCGATCCCGGCGAGCTCGCTCCTGTCGCACCGACGACGAGCGCGTACGCCGCCCTCGAGCAGCGCGATCGCGTCGACCTGCTGCGCAAGGCGATGGCGCACCTGGCGCCGACCCTGCGTTCCGCCGTCCTGTTGCGGGACATCCAGGAGCTCTCATACCAGGAGATCGCCGATCGGCTGCGATTGCCGGAAGGCACCGTGAAGTCGCGCATCAACCGTGGGCGCACGGAGCTGGCCCGACAGATCCGCCGAATCAGGCACGAGCTGGAGACCGGAGTCGCAGGATGAACCTGACCACCGACCACACCTCAGGCATTGCCATCGTCCGTATCGGCGAGTCGCGGCTGATGTATCCGCTGCTCGCCGACTTCTCCGGCGCGGTCGCGTCGCTGCTCGCGGCGGGCGATCGTCGCGTCCTGCTCGATCTGTCGAAGGTGACCTATGTGGACAGCGCCACGATCGGGTGCCTCATGGATCTCTACCGGCAGACGACCGCGGCGGGGGGCTCGCTGAAGCTGGCGGGCGTGCAAAAGCGCGTCGAGACCATGTTGACCATGACCGGCGCCCACAACTTCCTCGAGATGCACCCGGACGAAGCGAGCGCCGTCACCAGTTTCGGGAGCTGACGATGCGCACGATCACGACCAGCTCTGGCGCGCAGATTGTGCTCGACGGCGATCTGCTGGCGATCCTCGAAACGCTGTTTCACGAAGTGACCGCGCGCCGTGAGCTCTCGCGATCGTTCGACGACATGATGCGCGAGATCACGCACCTCGTGTCGCAGATGACCGACGACGAGCTCCGCTCGTATCTGGCCGAAAGCCTGTTTCTCAACCAGGTGAAGTACGAGAACGACAAGCTCGAGGCCTACATGCGCAAGCTCGAGAAGAAGAAGTAGCGCCGGGCGACGTGTCCCTCAACTTTCTCGCCACCCGCTTCACCTGTTCGTGGCCGTGGTCGATCGCGGTCTTGCTCTGCGACGGGCGCGTGGTCTGCGGCTGCGCCGACCCCTACGCCAAGCGGGTGCTGGGCGACGCGCGCACCGCGCCGCTCTCGAGCATCTGGCGCGGCGACACCGCCGCCACGCTGCGCCGCGACATCAACGGCGGCGGCGCGTCGTTCTGCGGAGACTGCCCACTGAAGCTGCCGCTCGCGCCCGACGAGCCGCCCACGCAGCGCAACCTCGACGCGGGCGCGCTTCCCGGCCGCCTGTACATCGAGTGCACGGCAGCGTGCAACATTTCGTGCTTCCAGGCCTGCTGTGCGCCTGAAACGGGCATCACGCGGACCCGCCAAGCCGGCATGCTCGATTGGGAGCTCTTCACGCGCGTGGTCGACGAATCCGGGCCGACGCTCGGGCGCATCGACTTCTTCAACTACGGTGAGACGTTCCTGCACAAGCGCGCGGTCGACATGTGCGAGTACATCAAGACGCGCTATCCGCACATCTACCTCTACACCAGCACGAACGGGCTCGCGCTCACGGAGGAAAAGGCGCGGCGCCTCGTGCACTCGGGCATCGACGAGGTGACGTTCTCGGTCGACGGCGCCACGGCCGAGAGTTATGTGCGCTACCGTCAGCGCGGGAACTTCGACCTCGCCATCCGCAACTTGCGCACGATGGCCGACGAGAAGGCGAAAGCCGGTCGGGACATTCCGCACATCAATTGGCGCTACATCCTCTTCACCTGGAACGACAGCGACGAGGAGATGGCCCGCGCGCGCCAACTCGCCGCCGAGGTCGGTGCCGATCGGCTGTGCTGGGAGCTCACCGACCATCCGGAGGAGGCATTCTCGCGCCGCTTCGTGCCTGGGAGCGACGAGCTCGCGCGCATCAGGCACGAAGTCTGGGACGACAACAATCTGGGCAATGCCATCCCAGGTGCCATGCCCCGCGCGCAAATCGACGTGAGAACGCTCGTGCCGGGTCTTCCGCTCATCGCACGCCGAGCGCAGACGATGGCCGTCAAGGCGCGGGTGAGAAATCTCTCGACCCGCCCGTTTCGGGCCCAGGCCAGCTACGGGCGACGGCTCGTGCGACTCGGAGCGCAGTTGATGGACGCCGACGGAACCCTCATCGACCGCGATCGCGCGCGCGCGTGGCTGCCGAGCGATCTCGAGCCGGGCGCAGCCGTGGACGTGCCCATCGAGATTCCGTTACCTGACCGCGCGGGGCGTTACGCGCTCAAGTTCGATCTGGTGAGTGAGGGCATCGACTGGTTCGAGGCGTGCGGGTCGGCGACGACGACGAAGGCAGTGTGGGTGCGTTGAGGGCGGGTCGGGCGCGTAGAGAAGGTGTGGCTGGTCGGGCGGGGCCCAGCAGCCCGTGGTGAAAGTCCCGGCGAGCACCGAGACCATCAGAATCAACTGACGCTGGGAGCCGGATAGGTCGCCCGCATCCCTGCCGCGACCAGCCCGGCCGGCGCGGCCGCGTTGACGAGCGCCCACGAATCGCGCTCCTCGAGCACCCTGGCCGCAAGCGCTGTGTGAAGCGCGTGGCCGGCGCAGTGCGCGACGACGTGACCGATCATCGGGTAGCCAAGCAACGCCAGATCCCCCACCGCATCGAGAATCTTGTGGCGGACGAATTCGTCCTCGAAGCGCAGCGCATTGAGCACGCCGGTGTCGCCGATGACGATGGCATTGTCGAGCGAGCCGCCGAGGGCGAGCCCGTTCTGACGCAACCACTCGACTTCCTTGAGGAAGCCAAAGGTCCGCGCGGGAGCAATCTGCTCGGTAAACGTCTGCTCGGTGATGCGCTCGGTGCGCGATTGGTGGCGGAGAATCGGGTGGTCGAAGCTGATCGTATAGCTGACCTTGAAGTGATCCGACGGATACACGGCGATCCGCTTGTCGCCATGCGCAATCTGCACCGGGCGGACGATCTTCAGATACGTCCGCGGCGTCGCGAGGCGCTTCACTCCGGCTTCCTGCACCAAATACAGGAATGGTGCGGCGCTGCCATCCATGATCGGCACTTCGTTATGAGTGAGCTCGACGATGAGGTTGTCGATGCCGTGGCTGACCAGGGCCGCCAGCAGATGCTCGACCGTCTCAACGGTAGCTCCATCTCTGCCGAGCACGGTTGCATACTGGAGGCTCGTGACCGCGCTCACATGGGCCGGGATGTCGATGCCGAGATCGGTGCGACGGAAACGGATCCCGCTGTCCGCCGGAGCCGGCTTGAGCGTGAGCGTGACCTTGTGTCCGGAGTGAAGCCCGATGCCGGCGCACGAGATGGCCCGTCGAAGTGTCCGTTGCGCGTCCATTCGTCTCAGCGATGCCTTCAGATTCCGATGTCTTCCACCAGCAAACGAGGTGCCCGGATCATCGACGCCACATCGGAACTCTTTAGTCTTTTCAAATGAATAACTTGCCGACTCGTAAGGATGCGCCGGCGGTGACGAAATGTGGCTGCTTGACCACAAGAGACGGGGGTCGTGGCGTGGTCAACTGACCACACTGCTGGCTGATTTCCTGGTGCCGTTGAGCAGCGGGGCGAGGAACCGACCTGTGTGCGACGACTTGGCGCGCGCCACATGCTCGGGTGTTCCCTGTGCCACGACCCGGCCGCCGGCTTCCCCACCTTCCGGACCGAGATCGATGAGCCAGTCCGCGGACTTGATGACGTCCAGGTTGTGTTCGATCACAAGCACGGTGTTCCCCTGGTCCACGAGCCGGGTCAGCACGTCGAGGAGCTTGCGCACATCGTCGAAGTGCAAGCCTGTCGTCGGCTCATCGAGGATGTAGAGCGTGCGGCCCGTTCCCCGCTTCGAGAGCTCGCGCGAGAGCTTCACGCGTTGCGCCTCGCCGCCGCTCAACGTGGTTGCCGACTGCCCCAGCGCGATATAGCCCAGGCCCACGCTCTGGAGGGTGCGGAGCTTGTTGGCGATGGGCGGAAAGTTCTCGAGGAGAGGCAACGCTTGGTCGACGGTCAAGCCGAGGACATCGGCGATCGATTTGCCGCGGTACTTGATCTCGAGCGTTTCGCGGTTGTAGCGGCGTCCTTTGCACTGCTCGCACGTGACGTAGACGTTGGGCAGGAAGTGCATCTCGATGGCGATGACACCGTCGCCCTGGCACGCCTCACACCGGCCGCCCTTGACGTTGAACGAGAACCGCCCGGGCTTGTAGCCGCGCGCTTTGGCCTCGGGGACCATGGAGAACAGCTCGCGAATAAAGGTGAAGAGGCCCGTGTAGGTGGCGGGATTCGAGCGCGGCGTGCGGCCGATAGGCGACTGATCGATCTCGATGACCTTGTCGACCAGATCGATGTGCTCGATGCTGTCGTGCGCGCCTGGCTCGTCGACCGCGCGATAGATCGTCTGGGCCAGCGATTTGTACAAGATGTCGTTGACCAGGGTGCTCTTGCCGGAGCCGCTCACCCCGGTGATGGCGACGAGCAGCCCGAGCGGGACCTTCACGTCAACATTCTTGAGGTTGTTGGCGCGGGCACCCTTGATGACGAGCTCACCTCGCGTCGCGGGCCGCCGCGCGCGTGGCGCCGGGATGGCCTCGGCGCCGCTCAAGTATGCGCCCGTCAGCGATCCTGCCCCATCTGCCGCAAGTTCCGCGGGTGTCCCCTGGAAGATCACTTCCCCGCCGAGCTCTCCGGCTCCCGGTCCGAGATCGATCACGTAGTCGGCCGTCCGGATGGTCTCTTCGTCGTGCTCGACGACGATCACGGTGTTGCCAAGGTCGCGCAAGCGGGCCAATGTGGCCAGCAGCCGTCGATTGTCGCGCTGATGGAGTCCGATGGACGGTTCATCCAGCACATACAACACGCCGGTCAGGTTCGAGCCAATCTGCGTGGCGAGCCTGATCCGCTGCCCCTCGCCTCCGGAGAGCGTCGCCGCCGAGCGCGCCAGCGTGAGATATCCCACGCCCACGTCGTTCAGAAAGCGGAGTCGCTCTCGAATCTCTTTCAGGATCCGCGAGGCGATGAGCGCCTCGCGCTCGCTCATCTCCAGCCCCTCGAAGACGTCGAGCCCACGCGAAATTGGCAGGTTGACGTAGTCGGCAATGGTGCGCCCCTTGACCTTCACGGCCAGGCTTTCGGGGCGAAGCCGATTGCCGTGGCAGGCGGGGCACTCGCGCAGGGCGCGAAATTGGTCGAGCTCTTCTTGCACGGTCCACGCGCCTTCGTCGAATCGTCGGCGAAGGTTCGGGATCACGCCTTCGAAATCGCGCCCGTAGGGATCGCGATCCGCGGCTTTCTTCGTCGACGATCGACGCGCGGGCTCGTCCGCGGTCTTCGCCGCCGCGGGCCCGTGCAAGAGGAGCTCCCGATGCTTGCGCGTCAGCTTTCCCCATGGCGTCGCCGGATCCACGCCGAAATAGCTAGAAATAGCCTGCACGGCTTCCCGAACGAGCCGGCGGTCGCCGCGTCCCCAGGGCGCAATCGCCCCGTCGAGCAACGAGCGCGACTCGTCGGGGACAACGCGTCGGGGATCGAAGTCCCACGTCGCGCCCAGGCCCTGGCACGAAGGACAGGCGCCGTGCGGCGAGTTGAACGAGAAGGCGCGCGGCGACATCTCCGGCACGCTGACGCCGCACACGACGCACGCCAACTTGCGCGAAAAGAGCCGATCGCCTCCGTCGAGCGAGTTGATGAGGACCACGTCGCCCGCCAACCCGAGCGCCACCTCGACGGAGTCGGCGAGACGCCGCTCGATGCCGCTCCGCACGATCAGCCGATCGACGACGATCTCGATCGTGTGATTGCGCCGGCGATCGAGCTTGATCTCGTCCTCGAGCGAGCGAAGCTGCCCGTCGATGCGCGCCTTGGTGAACCCCCGCGTTCTGAGTGCCTGCAGCTCCTTCTTGAACTCGCCTTTGCGTCCGCGCACGACCGGCGCCAGCACGTTGATGCGGGTATCTTGCGGGTAGGTCATCACCAGATCGACGATGCGCTCGAGGGATTGCGAGGCGATTTCCCGCCCGCAGATCGGGCAATGCGGTGTGCCGACGTTGGCAAAGAGCAGGCGCAAGTAGTCGTAGATTTCGGTGACCGTGCCGACCGTCGATCGCGGGTTCGATCCGGTGGTCTTCTGCTCGATCGAGATGGCCGGCGACAGACCATCGATGAGGTCGACGTCCGGCTTCTCCATCTGCTCGAGAAACTGCCGCGCGTAGGCGGACAGCGACTCGACGTAGCGGCGCTGGCCTTCCGCATAGAGCGTGTCGAATGCCAGTGACGACTTGCCCGAGCCGGACAAGCCAGTAATGACGACGAGGCGATCCCGAGGGATGTCGACGTCGATACCCTTGAGATTGTGAACGCGGGCGCCCCGGACGGCGATGAGATCGTGCGGCATGATACTGCCGGGTTTCTGGAGTGAAACCCAACAGGCGAGTGTACTACACGGGCTGAGGCTTGAGGCCTCGAGGCCTGGGGCTGGGCTGGGGCCTTCGGGCTCGCGCGGGCTTCGGCTTCGAGGCCCGGGGCATCAGGTCTTCAAGCCTGCAGGCCTTCAAGCCTTCAAGCCTTCAAGCCTTCAAGCCCTCAAGCCTTCAAGCC
>JAIVJN010000134.1 GCA_020200025.1 Acidobacteriota bacterium
GTCCTTCGCTCGCCGAGGACGCGGCGGAAGTCTTGCCGCATTTCGCGTCCAAAGCGGACGCGGAAGGCGCGGGGATAGGCGAGAAGCGCCAAACGAAAGGCACGCTCCGCCCACCGCCGGCTCGTCATCCGCGCACCTTCAAGAGATGGCGCTCGCGCGCGGCAGTGACTTGTGATTCCAAACGTGCGGCCTCGGCACGCGCCACCGCGAGGCCGTGCGCGGTCAGCCGGTAATAGCGCCGCCGCCCATCGTCCGATTCCGGATCGGGCCGTTCGCTCAGCTCTTCAATCAGCTGGGTTTCGAGCAGGCGCGCGAGCGCCCGATAGAGTGTCCCGGCGTGGAGGGTGATTCGGCCGCTGGTTCGCGACCCGACCTCCTGCATGATGCGGTAGCCGTGTTGTTCGCCTTCGGCAAGCGAGAGCAGGATCTCGAAGGCGACGGGCGTCAGGGGCAGGAAGTGTTCCGGGCGAAAGCGGTCCATATGTGCTCGAGGCGTATGTGCTCTACGCGTATAGACGGCCAGGGCGGCCATTTGGTTGCACCAAATCGCACGCGTCGGTTGACGGGGCCCGCCACTGTCGTGTAGCCTTTAATCCGGATTTACGGATGAACATGCTACGGGTCGTCGCGCCGGCCGCGGATACGATCCTCGAGCACATGGCCACGCTTGCCGACCCGTTGCGGGCTCGGATGTTGCGGGTGCTCGAGGGACACGAGCTCACGGTGTCGGAGATCTGCTCCATTCTGCAGTTGCCACAGTCGACCGTCAGCCGCCATTTGAAGACCTTGTTGGATGGTGGCTGGGTCTCGTCCCGGCGTGAGGCGACGAGCCGCTACTACGGCATGGACCCGCACGCGCTGGACGCAGGAGCGAGCCGGCTCTGGCCGCTCACCCGGGAGCATCTGGCCAGCACCAGCAGCGCCGACCGCGACACGCGCCGTCTCGCGGCCGTGCTGGCGCGGCGGCGCTCGCGCTCGGAAGAATTCTTCTCCGCCGCGTCGGGACAGTGGGACCGCCTGCGGCGCGATCTGTTCGGCGCCACGTTCCACCTGCACGCGCTGCTCAGCCTGCTCGACCCGACGTTGGTCGTCGGTGACCTGGGCTGCGGGACGGGACAGCTCACGGCGACGCTCGCACCGCACGTCGCACGAGTGATCGGCGTCGACGGATCCCCCGAGATGCTGCAGACGGCTCGCCGTCGGCTGGCGAGCGCGTCGAATGTCGATCTGCGCCGGGGCGATCTCGAGGCGCTTCCACTTCACGACGCCGAGCTCGATTGCGCCGTGCTTGCCTTGGTCTTGCACCACGTCGCCGATCCGGCTCGCGCCCTCGCCGAAGTTGCACGGACGCTGAAGCCACAGGGAACACTCCTCGTGCTCGACATGCTGCCGCACGATCGCGCGGAGTATCAGCAGCAGATGGGCCACGTGTGGCTCGGGTTTCCCGAAAGCCAGATGCGCAAGATGTTGGCGGCGAGTGGATTCGATGCCGTCCGCATACACACGCTTCCCGTTGACCCCGAGGCGACGGGGCCGGGATTGTTCGCGGCGGTGGGGAGGGGAACGGCTCGGCCGGCCTGAAGGCCGGCCAGGTACGGTTGTGGGTCGGCCTTCAGGCCGGCCCACATTGTTCCGTGATGGGCAGCTTGCACATGACGATCCAGACGGCCGTTCTCATCGAGACGCTGGCCGAGCTCGGCGCCGACGTGCGCTGGGTCTCCTGCAACATTTTCTCGACCCAGGATCACGCCGCCGCGGCAATTGTCGTCGGGCGCCCGGAGACTGGCGGGACGGTGGACAACCCCAAGGGCATTCCGGTCTTCGCATGGAAGGGCGAGACGCTCGACGAATGTTGGTGGTGCACGGTCGAAGCGCTCGTCTGGCCCGACGGTGCCGGCCCGACGCTCATCGTTGATGATGGCGGGGACGCGACGCTCTTCGTGCACAAGGCGCACGCATTCGAGACGACAGGACACATACCGGCGTTCGACGCCGCCTCCGAGCCCGAGGAGTGGGGTGTCATTCTCGAGACGATCACCAAGGAGCTGGCCGCCCATCCTGGGCGCTGGTCGCAGCTTGCGCTGGGCATCCGCGGCGTCTCCGAAGAGACCACGACGGGCGTGCATCGTCTCTACGAGATGATGAACAACGGCACGCTGCTCTTTCCGGGTATCAACGTCAACGACTCGGTGACCAAGAGCAAGTTCGACAATATCTATGGCTGCCGTCACTCGCTGCCCGATGGCCTTGCTCGTGCGACCGACGTGATGCTCGGCGGCAAGCTGGCGGTCGTGTTCGGGTATGGGGAAGTGGGCAAGGGGTGCGCGCAGGCACTCCGCGGCCAAGGCTGCCGCGTCATCGTCACGGAGATCGATCCGATCTGTGCTTTACAGGCGGCGATGGAAGGCTTCGAGGTCACGACCATCGATGCCGCCATCGACAAAGCCGACATCTTCATCACGGCCACCGGCAACTTCAACATCCTGACGGTCGAGCACATGAAGCGGATGAAGGACAAGGCCATCGTCGGCAACATCGGCCACTTCGACAACGAGATCGACATGGCCGGGCTGAAGAAGCTGCCGGGCATCAAAAAGATCAACATCAAGCCGCAGTACGACGAGTGGGTGTTCCCCGACGGCCACTCCGTGCTGGTGCTCGCCGAGGGCCGACTGCTGAATCTTGGCTGTGCGACCGGTCACCCAAGCTTCGTGATGTCAGCCTCGTTCACCAACCAGGTGCTCGCGCAGATCGAGCTGCACAAGAATGCCGAGCAGATCGGGAAGCGTGTGCTCATGCTGCCGAAGAAGCTCGACGAAGAGGTGGCGCGCCTGCATCTCGATCATCTCGGCGTCAAGCTGACCACGCTCACGCCGGAACAGGCGAACTACATCGGCGTGCCCGTGGACGGGCCGTACAAGCCGGAGCATTATCGATACTGAAGTGCAGGAATGAAGGAATGTGGGAATGAAGGAATGGGGAATGCACTCCTACATTCCTTCACTCGTCGTTCCCACGTTCCCACATTCCTTCATTACTTATTTCTGGCCGCCTTGGGCTTGATGAAGAAGGTCCCGTCCTCACCGCGCTCGCGATAGGCGCCGTGGCACTGCGCGCACGCCTTCTGTAACTCCGTGGCTGAGGCTTTGACGATGTCCCATTGGCCGGCGACGGCGCCTTTGTCGATGCCTTCGACCATCTTGCGGGCGTCTTGGGCCCACCGCGCGGCGTCGGCGAGGCCGCGGCGCTTCATGAAGTCTTCGGCCTCGGCGAAGGACTTCATGAGGATCGCCGCGTTCGGCTTGAGCAAGTCCAGATTCGAGCCCTCGGCGCCCTTGCGCATCGCGGCAAAGGCGGGCTGCACGCCCTTCATCACCTTGTCATAGGCACTCGCCGACGTAGGCGTCGGGGTTGTTGGCGACAGAGCTCGCCGCCACCGGCACGAGCGGCTTGGTCGGCGTGAGGGGACCGGTGGCGGGCTGAGGCGGGCCCGACGGCCCTTGTGCGCCTGACGTCCCTTGGGCACCGGAGGCGCCGGTCGCGCCCTGGGCGCCGGACGCTCCTTGGGCGCCCGACGCACCCTGTGGACCCGACGCACCCTGTGGACCCGACGCGCCCTGCGCGCCCGACGGCCCCTGCTGTCCCGCCTGAGCGCGTGGCACCGCGATCGATCCGAGAACAAGTGAGATGGCGACGGCCCCGACGAGGCCGGCTACGCGAGTCTTGGCGTTCATGGTCCTTCCCTGAGGTGCTAGTGGCCCGTACCAGCTGAATCAGTAGTATCTTCCGGGCGGGGCATCCCGGGCCCCCAGCGCGGCTGCCGCGCTGGGACCCCTTCCCGGCTCGCGGTGTTGCTCCTTCCTCAAATACCGCCTGGGTATTTTCGGTCGTCGCGCCTTGCCATCCGGGCGCCGCGCTCCGGAATCCACTACTGATTCAGCTCATACGGACCACTTGTAGGATGTCCGTTCGAAAACATAAAGCGGTCGCCCGCGCGAAGTCCTGCGTCCCCGAAACCCCGACGAGAGGCACCGATCCTGAGGCATTGTAAGGGGATTTTGGGTGGTCTGGCGAGGGCGACGACTGACGGCAGGTGGCACACGGCACACGGCGGACGGGACATGGTAGGGGACACGGCCCGGCGGACGGCAGACGGCACACCGCCCACAGCACACTGACGGCAGGCGCCAGGCGAATACCTCGTGGATGCCCATCGCGGCATTTTTCGAGCGAGAGCCGTCTTTCACGTTTCACGCGCCGTCGGGAGCGGCAGCGAGGTGCGCGGTAGAATCGCCCGGAACTGCGAGCCGTCAACAACGCCGCGGCGAAGGCTGGCAACCTGCACGACAAGACGGGCGCCTCGGCGCTCAGCGTGCTCAGGGCAAGGCGCGACATGGAGACACCGCTCAGTCCGTTGGAGTTCATGCGGCGCTCCAGGCGCCTGTACGGTGATCGTGTAGGTGTTGTCGACGGCGTCCGGCGCTGGACCTACGACGCGTTCTTCGATCGCTGCGACCGATGGTCGTCTGCGTTGCAGGCGCTCGGGGTCCGGAAGGGCGACCGTGTCGCCTACATCGCACCGAATACCCACGCGCAGCTCGAGTCGTTCTACGCGGTCCCGCAGATCGGCGCCGTGCTCGTGCCGATCAATTACCGCCTCGTCGCCGCTGAGTTCCGCTACGTGATCGGGCATAGTGGCGCGACGGTCGTGTGCGTCGATGGCGACTATGCCGACGCCGTCGACGCCGTGCGCCAGGATCTTCCCGGCGTGCGGCACTTCGTGGCACTGAACCGGGCGCACGACGGCTGGCTCGATTATGAGACGCTCGTCTCGTCCTCCACAGGTGGCGTGCGGCAGCCGTCGATCGACGAACGGGATCTCCTGACGATCAACTACACCAGCGGAACGACCTCGCGGCCCAAGGGCGTGATGATCACCCATCGGAACGCCTGGATGAACTCCATCGGCGTTCTCGCGCACGTGCACATGTCGCCAGCCGACCGTTACCTGTGGACCCTCCCCATGTTCCACGCCAATGGGTGGACGTTCACGTGGACCGTGACGGCGGTGGGCGCGCGCCACGTGTGCCTCCGGAAGGTGGATCCAGCGGAGGTGTTTCGACTGGTCGCCGCAGAAGGCGTGACGTGGCTCTGCGCCGCGCCCACGGTGCTGATTGCGCTCGCCGGCGCAGCGGGCACCTGTGCCGCCGCCGGGGCGCAACGGGTGCAAGTGATCACGGCGGGCCCGGCGAGATCACGGCACGCGGCAACGTCGTGATGGCCGGCTACTACAACGATCCGGACGCGACCCGAGCGGCGCTGGGCGACGGCTGGTTTCACACGGGCGATGCGGCCGTGGTGCACGCCGACGGCTACGTCGAGATTCGCGACCGCCTGAAGGACGTGATTATCAGCGGCGGCGAGAACATCTCGTCGGTGGAGGTGGAAGCCACGCTACTCGGTCACCACGCGGTGCTCGAGGCCGCAGTGGTCGGCTTGCCCGACGCGCAGTGGGGCGAGGCACCACATGCCTTCATCGTGTTCAAGCCGGGCCAGTCGGCAACTCCGGAGGTCCTCCGCGCGTTCTGTCGGGAGCAGCTGGCACATTTCAAGGTGCCGCACAGCTACACACCGCTGGCCGAGTTGCCGAAGACCGCGACGGGGAAGATCCAGAAGTTCGTGCTACGCGACGGCAGGCCAAATCTGTCGACGCAGTAGCGGCATGGTCGGTACAAAATCCTTTCTTCGTGATCATCGTGGCCTTCGTGGCTATTGATTCACAGGCTCTCCTGCACTTTGCACTCGTTGAAAACGCTGCACTTTGCACTTTGCACTCTGCACTCGTATGCTGACCTCCATGCCGAGCCGAGCTCAATCCGAACCGCAGCGACGCCGAGCTGCCGCCCTTGTCGGGCTTGTTCTGACGCTGGCGACGTCGATGGCCGCGCAGCAGCCTCCAGCACCGCGCCCGGCACTCACGAGCGACGATTACGCGCGCGCCGAGCGGTGGCTCGGCTACCGTACCAACCCGCTGATCTTCCGCCATCACGTGCGTCCCACGTGGGTCGACGACGACCGGTTTTGGTATCGCAATGCGGTGCCCGGGGGCAGTGAGTTCATGCTGGTCGATCCCGCTGCCGCCCTGCGCGAGCCCGCCTTCGATCATGCGCGTGTGGCCGGCGCGCTCGACGCCTCGGGCGGCGGTCACTACACGGCGTTGAGCTTGCCGTTCACCGAGATCGATCTGACCCGTGATGGCATGTTCGTCGACTTCACCATCGGCGAGCGTCGTTGGCGGTGCGAACGAACCGGCGCGTCGTGTTCGGCGATTGGCAAGGCGCCGCCGCACGCAGCGTCGGCCGGACCGGGAGGTCCGGCGCGCGAGGCCGTGCTCTCGCCCGACGGCGCCCGTGCGGCGTTCATCCGCGACTACAACTTGTGGGTGCGCGAGGTCGGCACCGGCCAGGAGACGGCGCTGACAACCGACGGTGTGAAGGACTTCGGCTATGCTACCAATGACGCCGGCTGGGTGCAGAGCGTGACGCCGGTCGTGGTGTGGTCACCCGACTCGAAGAAGATCGCCACCTTCCAGCACGATGCCCGCGGCGTCGGCGAGATGTACTACGTGAACACCGTCGTGGGCCACCCGACCTTGACGGTCCGGAAATACCCGCTGCCGGGCGACGAGAAAATCTTCACCATCGACCGCGTCGTGATCGACGTGGCCGAACGGCGCGTCACGCGGTTCAAGATGCCGCCCGATCCCCATCGTTCCTCGCTCTGCGACCACGTGGTCTGCGGCGGTACGTGGGCCGACGTGCAGTGGAGCGCGGACGGTAAAGAAGTGGCGTTTCTCTCCACCTCGCGCGACCACAAACGCGAGGACCTGCGAATTGCCGACGCCGACACCGGCGCCATCCGTCATGTGATGGCGGAACGCGTCGAGTCGTTCTTCGAATCGGGACAAGGGCGTGTCAACTGGCGGTATCTCCCAGGGTCGAAGGAGGTGCTCTGGTTCTCCAAGCGCGACGATTGGGGACATCTCTATCTTTACGATGCGGGCACGGGCGCGCAGAAGAACCGCATCACCGCCGATCCTGGCAACGTGGCACAAGTGCTGCGGGTCGACGAGGAGGCGCGTCACGTGTACTTCGTCGGTGTCGGCAAGGAGTCCGGCCGCGATCCGTACTACCGGCACTTCTACCGCATCGGCCTCGATGGCAAGGGCCTGACGCTGCTCACGCCGGAGAACGCCGATCACACCATCGATATGTCCCCCTCGGGACGCTACATCGTCGACAGCTACTCGACGCCCCAGACGCCGCCGGTGGCCGTGCTGCGAAACGGAAACGGCGACATTGTCATGCCGCTCGAGACCGCTGACGCGGCGAAGCTGATCGAGGCCGGCTGGAAGCCGCCGATGCCCATCTCGGTGAAGGCCCGCGACGGGGTGACCGATCTCTACGGCCTGCTCTTCCGCCCGACGAATTTCGATCCATCGAGCCGCTATCCGATCATCAACAACATCTATCCCGGCCCGCAGGCGGGAAGCGTCGGGGGCCGCAGCTTCTCGGCCGCGCGCGGCGATGCCCAGGCCATCGCCGAGCTCGGCTTCGTCGTGGTTCAAATCGATGGGATGGGCACGCCGTGGCGATCGCGCACGTTCCACGAACGCTGGTACGGGGACATGGGGGACAACACGTTGCCCGATCAAGTCGCCGGCATGAAGGAGCTGGCGCGGCGTTTTTCCTGGATCGACCTCGACCGCGCTGGCATCTACGGTCACTCGGGCGGCGGCACTGCCACCGCGGCGGCGATGTTCCGCCATCCTGACTTCTTCAAAGTTGGGGTGTCGCAGGCGGGCAACCACGACAACCGTGTCTACGAGGACGACTGGGCGGAGAAGTGGCAAGGGCTGCTGGTCAAGAAGGCCGACGGCACGAGCAACTACGACGACCAGGCGAACCAGAACCATGCGAAGCATCTCAAGGGCAAGCTCCTGCTCGCTCATGGCACGCTCGACACGAACGTGCCGCCGTACAGCACCCTCCTGGTCGTCGACGAGCTGATTCGCCATAACAAAGACTTCGACTTGTTGCTGCTGCCCAACCGCGGTCACGGTTTTGGCAGTGAGCCTTACATGATGCGGCGTCGTTGGGATTATTTCGTCCGGCACCTGATGGGTGCCGAGCCGCCGCACGGATACGAGCTCAAACCGCCGGCTCCTCCGGGTCCGCCATCGACGACGCCACAGTGAGAAGTCGAGCAACCAAGGTCGAGCAACCCGGATGACTCGGGTCTCGAGTGGAGCCAGCACGTCGGCTTCGAGAAGATGACGTCGACCACGTTTCATCTGTCCCTGTCTCCCTTGCTGCTCGTTGCCGCGTTACTGCAGGCCCCGGTCGACGGCTGTAGCGCCGAAGCGACATCCGCCCTCTCTCGTGCCCGCGCACGCCGCGACCGGGTGGGCACCGCCGAGGCCGCAGCGGCGCTCGCCGCCGGCGCGCCGGCAATGTCGTCATGCGTCCCTCTCCGCGTGGCGAGCTGGGCGCTCGCTGGTTGGCGGGAGGCGCGCGCCGCGGCTGCCAGGGGTGGCGCCCCAGAGGTGCTGGGCCCGGCGCGTGCCGCGCTCGACGCGCTCGTCGAGATGACGTCGCGCTCGTCGTGGCGTGTGCAGAACGACTATGCGCGAGCTGCGATCGTCGCCGCGATTGCGGCCGCTCAAGATGAGCGCGACGACCTCGGGGCCTATCTCTCACATGCCCGTGGGCTCGCCGCCCGGCTCGGCCTGGCCGGTGAGCGGGCGGAATGGCCGCTGCCGATTCACGAGCTCGAAGGTGAGCTGTGGCTGGAGGTCGATCGTTACAGCGACGCACGCGAGGCGTACCAGCACGCCATCGGAGACGGCGGCGGCGCGTCTGCGCTCGTCGGGCTCGCCCGCGTCAGCGCTCGGCTCCACGATGAAGGCGGCGCCTGCGCGGCCTACAGCCGCGCATCGGTCCACGCCGAGGGCGCCCTGGCCGCCGAGGCGCGCGCTTACCTCGAGCGTCCCGCGTGTCAAAGGTGACGCACTCCGTCCAGTACCACTACACGCAGAGCGTGCTCGACGAGCTCGCCAGCCACGGGCTGCGGCCGCGCCCGAGCACCTCGCCGCAGACGCTGCGCGATGCGATCAACGATCTGTATCGATACGAGATCCGCCGACTGCGCGATCGCTGCCGGGCGGGGGAGTTTTCGACCCGCGAGCTCACAGCCCGCGTCGTCGCCTTGCGAAAGCGCTACATGCTGCTGTCGCTCCCGCTCGCGCACTGGACCAGTCCTAGTGTGGGAATGGGGAATGAAGGAATGCGGGAATGAAGGAATGAGGAATCCGTAGCCCGTCATTCCCGCAATCCGCATTCCCGCATTCCGGCATTCCCGCACTCCTTGATTCCCTGGCTCCCTCATTCCTTCATTGTGCTAGTCTGCGAATATGGGTCGCTTAGACCGTCTGACGCAGCCGATGTTGCGAGATCGGCGCGGCGAACCGCTGCGTCCCGCCACATGGGACGAGGCGCTCGATCGCGCCGCGGCCGGCTTCGGGGCCACCGTCGAGCGCCACGGGCCGCAGGCGTTCGGGCTCTTCAGTTGCTCGAAGAGCACCAACGAGATGAACTTCGCCGCGCAGAAGTTCGCGCGCGTCGTCATCGGCTCGAACAACATCGATAGCTGCAATCGAACGTGACACGCCCCGAGCGTCGCCGGTCTGGCGACGGTATTCGGTTTGGGCGGCGGCACGAGCTCCTATCGGGAGATCGAAGAGACCGACTGCATCCTTTTGTGGGGCCAATCGCGAGTTCATCGATCACGCCACGAGCGGTTACCAGGAGTACTGCCAGTCGGTCGACGCGTGGCCGCTCGAGCGTGGCGAAGCCGTGACCGGTGTGCCGGCTGCGGCCATTCGCGAGATCGCCCACACCTTTGCGCGGGCGCCGCGCGCCATGATCTGCTGGACGCTCGGTATCACCGAGCACCACACGGCCCTCGACAATGTGCTGGCGCTCATCAATCTCGCGCTGCTCACCGGCCATGTCGGAAGGTGGGGCTCCGGAATCAATCCGCTTCGCGGCCAGAACAACGTGCAAGGCGGCGGGGATATGGGCGCCCTTCCCGACCGCCTGCCCGGTTTCCAACACGTCGAGAATGACGTGGTGCGAGCAAAGTTCGACGAGGCCTGGGGCCAGGCGGTTCCGCCGAGAAGAGGGTGGCACCTGTCCGAGATGTTCGAAGCGATGGAGCGTCGCGACCTTCGGGCTCTGTACGTCATCGGCGAGAACCCGGTGCAATCCGAAGCCGATCAGCACCGTGCCACGCACTTACTGGAATCACTCGACTGCCTCGTCGTGCAGGACCTCTTTCTCACTGGAACGGCCAAGATCGCCGACGTCGTCTTGCCGGCGGCCGCTGCAGCATTCGAGGCCGAAGGCACGGTGACCTCGAGCGAGCGACGCGTGCAGCGCGTGCGCCGCACCATGGCGCCGCAGGGTGAGTCACGCGACGATCTCTCGATCATCTTCGAGCTGGCGCGCCGGATGGGTCACGAGTGGGGAGCCGCTGACGCCGAGCGGGTCTGGAACGAGCTCAGGACGTTGTCCCCGATGCACGCCGGCATGAGCTATCGCCGGCTCGAAGATCTCGATGGACTGCAGTGGCCCTGCTACGACGAGCAGCATCCCGGTGAATGGTTCCTTCACAGTCGTCTGTGGGAGCGGCCCATTGGCGGTCCGCGCGCGCCGTTTTAGAAGGTGCGCGCGTCCGAGTCCGCTCGCGGCGGGGCCAGGTCGACGTGCCGGTTCACGTCGACGAGTCGCTGCGTCCCGGGCTCACCTTCATGACGTTTCATTTTCCGGACGATGTGGCGACGAATCTGCTGACGATCGATGCCACCGATCCGAAGGTGGGGACGGCGGAGTTCAAGGCGGCGGCGATTGCCATCGAAGCGTTGGAAGCGTAGTCGGGCGCCACGAAGCGTGAGACCCAACCGAGTGGCTCTCGAGCTACATGAGAGTAGTGACACCCAACCGGGTTGCTCTCGATCTACTTGAGAGCAACCCGGTTGGATCGCAGGAGATTCGTTGGACCTGCACATCGTCGGCGGCGAACCCAGCGAAGAGGAACGTGCGGCAGTCGACGCGCTGCTTGGGTCAGCCGACTCGGGTTGGCGAGGCGGTGCGCGCGATTCGAATCGCGAGGGGCGCGCGGCAAGAGGTGGCCATGAAACCTGGGCCGACCGGCACCTGCTGCTGCCAACATTTCACGCGGTGCAGGACCACATCGGCTGGATCAGCCGAGGCGCGCTCAACTATATCTGCCGTCGACTGACCGTGCCGCCGGCCGAGGCGTGGGGCGTGCTCACCTTCTATCATCTGCTGTCGCCGCTGCCGCGCCCGCGAGTCGTC
The DNA here is from genome assembly GCA_020200025.1 of Acidobacteriota bacterium. Classification (GTDB taxonomy): domain Bacteria; phylum Acidobacteriota; class Vicinamibacteria; order Vicinamibacterales; family UBA2999; genus JAIVJN01. The sequence goes on from JAIVJN010000134.1 coordinate 11,439, forward strand.
GCGCACGTCTGCGACGACATTGCGTGCCGGTTGCAGGGGGCGGAGAGGATATGCGCCGAGCTCCAGACCATCCTGGGGCCGCCGCTTCACAGCGCGACCCGCGCCGCCGACGGGGCTGAAGTGCCGCCCACGCCCGTCGCGACCACGGCTCCGGCTCCTCGTGGCGGGGTTTCAGCCCCGCCGGGCACGTCAGGCGGGGCTTCAGCCCTGGTCGCCGCCACGGGCTGGATGCGCAGCCCGTGCCTGGGCCAGTGCGACCGCGCGCCCGCGGCGCTCGTGATCAAGGCCGATGCCGCCCCTGCGCGCGAAGAACACCCGGCGGTGACTGGCGCCGATGAAGTGCTGCGGGCGCTCGAGCGCTTGGCCGGCCCAACCCGCGGCGATCGGTCGTCACCTAGGGCCGAACTGCGATCTGATCTTCGCTCGCTGCGAGAGCTCGTCCCGCAGGCCGGCTCGCCCGACTTGAAGCTGCTTCGCCGCATCGGCGTCGTGGAACCGACGAGCCTCGCTGATTATCGGGCCGCCGGCGGCTATCAGGCGCTGGCGCGCGCCGTCGAGCTTGGCCCGCAAGGAGTGATCGCCGAAGTCACCGCTTCAGGTCTCTTGGGCCGCGGCGGCGCGGCTTTTCCGACCGGACGCAAGTGGGAGGCGGTGGCACGGGAAGCCGCGCGACCTCACTACGTCGTCTGCAATGCGGACGAGTCGGAGCCGGGTACCTTCAAGGACCGGGTGCTCCTCGCTGGCGATCCCTTCGCGATCATCGAGGCGCTCACCATCTGCGGATATGCCACCGGCGCCGAACGGGGCTTCATC
>JAIVJN010000364.1 GCA_020200025.1 Acidobacteriota bacterium
CCTCCGCCGCTTGCCGCTTGCCGCTTGCCGCTTGCCGTCTGCCGCCTGCCGCCCGCCATAGCTCACGGTCGCACCGAGCGAGCGAAGGTGGGCCGCCTGCCGCCCGTAGACTGGCGCGCTTTTGATGTACAACGTCGTCATGGGCGTCGTGCTGGCTCTCGTCATCCTGTTCACGCTGGTCTCACCCGCTCCGGCCGACGCTGACGAAAATCCCGCGTCCGGTATCTCGCGGTCGCTGGCCGAATCGCGCTCCGCGCGCATCAGCAACCTGCGCTACGAGCTGCACCTGTGGATCGAGAAGTTGGCGGGTGAAGCGATCGTCGGGCGTAACATCATTCGACTCGACCTCACTGACAACGCTGCCCCGCTGACACTCGATTTCGCGACATCGCCCGCTCACGTCAAGCGCCTCGAGGCCAACGGGCGACCCGCCACGTTCAAATGGGTTAACGGGCACATCGTCGTGGCGGCCGAGGCGTTGAAGACCGGAGCGAACGAGGTCTCGATCGATTTCACGGCCGGGGACGCCTCGCTCAATCGCAGCCCCGACTTTCTCTATGCCCTCTTCGTACCGGCGCGCGCACACCTGGCCCTGCCCGTCTTCGATCAGCCCGACGTGAAGGCGAAGTGGACCTTGAGGATCTACATACCGCCGGAGCAGCAGTCGAAGTGGCAAGTCGTCTCGAACGGCGTGCCGGATGATCGGAGCTGGACAACCGTCGCCGACCGGCCCGGACCAGCCGATGCCTCGTTACCTCGCCAGCGAAACGCCTGGGCGCCTCGCTTCTTTGCCGAAACCGAGCTGCTGCCGACCTACCTGTTCTCCTTTGTCGTCGGCGACTTCACGGTCGAAACCGCGGAACGGAATGGACGCACCTTCCGGATGTTTCACCGCGAAACCGACGCGGCGAAGGTGGCGCGGAACCGAGAGGCGATCTTCGATCTGCACGCACGCGCGCTCGCCTACATGGAGCAGTACACCGGCATCCGCTACGTCTTCGGCAAGTTCGACTTCGTCCTGATTCCGGCCTTCCAGTTTGGCGGCATGGAGCACGCCGGGAAGATTCTCTACAACGCGCCCGGCCTGCTGCTCGATGAATCGGCCACGCAAAACCAACACCTTGGACGCGCGTCCGTCATCGCGCACGAGACCGCGCACATGTGGTTCGGCGATCTCGTCACCATGCGATGGTTCGACGATGTGTGGATGAAGGAAGTGTTTGCGAACTTCATGGCCGCCAAGATCGTGAATCCGTCTTTTCCCGAGGTGAATCACGATCTTCGGTTCCTGCTGGCGCACTATCCGGCCGCCTACGAGGTCGACCGAACCTCGGGTGCCAATCCCATCCGGCAGCCACTCGAGAACCTGAACGAGGCAGGAAGCCTCTACGGCGCCATCATCTATCAGAAGGCGCCGATCGTGATGCGTCACCTCGAGAGCCTGATGGGTGAGACAGGGTTCCGTGACGGTCTCCGCGAGTATCTGCGCACGCACGCCTTCGGCAACGCCACATGGCTGGATCTGGTCGCCACGTTGGACGAACGCACGGCGGTTGATCTGCAAGCGTGGAGTCGTGTCTGGGTGCAAGAGCCGGGCAGGCCGACGGTCGCGACCGAGCTCGAGGTGACGCAGGGGCGGATTGCGCGGCTCGCCTTCACGCAGCGTGATGTCAGAGGCCGATCGGTTCTCTGGCCGCAGCAGCTCCGCGTGGAGCTCGGATACCCGGAGGGGCCGAAGACCCTGGCGGTGGACCTGTCCGGCACGCGCGTCGAGGTGCCGGAAGCCGTCGATCTGGGCACGCCGCTCTACGTGCTTCCGGCCGGCGACGGCTGGGCCTACGGCGCGTTCGAGGTCGACCCTCCCACTCTTCATTACCTGACGGAGTCGCTTGCCGGCATCAGCGATCCGGTTTCACGGGGAAGCGCCTGGATCGTGCTCTGGGATGCCATGCTCGCGGGCCGGGTCGCGCCCTCTGCCGTCGCGGACCTGGCGCTCGCCGCCTTGCCACGCGAGGCCGACGAACAGCTCGTGTCGCGGGTGCTTGGCTATCTGAGCAATGTGTGGTGGCGATACCTGTCGCCTGAGGAGCGCTCGGCTCGGATCGGACATCTGGAGCCATTGCTCAGGAGCGGGCTCGATCGTGCCGGAAGCGCCAGCCAGAAGGCCGCCTGGTTCAATACGCTGCGCGACACGGCGGCGACCGCCGACACGGTGACGTGGCTGCAACGGGTTTGGGAGCAGAAGGAGGCGGTGGCCGGTCTCACACTGGCCGAGCCCGACTTCGCGACGCTCGCACTCGAGCTGGCGGTTCGCGAGGTCGCGGGCTGGCGCGACATTCTTCAGCGTCAACACGCCCGCATGGAGAACCCCGACCGGAAAGCCAGATTCGCCTTCGTGATGCCGGCCCTCTCTGCCGACGCCGCCGAGCGCGCGCAGTGGTTCGAGTCCTTGGCCAATGTGCAGAACCGCCGCCGCGAGCCGTGGGTGCTCGAAGGACTCACCTACCTGCATCACCCGCTGCGTGCCGACGTTTCGGTGCAGTACATCCCGAACAGCCTGGAGATGCTGCATGAGATCCAGCGCACCGGCGACATCTTTTTCCCCAAGCGCTGGTTGGACGCCACGCTGAGTGGCCATCGCTCGAAAACAGCCGCGGGCGACGTGCTCGCATTTCTCAAACGGATGCCTGCAGACTATCCGCCCCGGCTTCGTGCCATCACGCTGCAGTCGTCGGACGAGCTGTTCCGCGCGGCGGGACTACCGCTGCCACAGTACTAACCAGCCAAGGGCGTGTCCTTGATATCCCTACAGAGCCCGTGGCTGGTTTTCGTTGTCTTCTCGGCGCGCTCCGCGCGCCTAGCCCGTTATGCGGTTGCACAACGAGCACAAAATTCTCGTTTCGGGCCGCATAACGGGCTAATGAGGGATTGGGGGAATTGGTGAATGAGGGATCGACAAATGAAGGAATGAGGGAATGCGGTACTTCGTTCCCTCACTCCCTCTTCTCCATTCCTTCACTCCCCCATTCCTTCACTCCCTAATTCCCTCACTCCCCCACTCCTTCATTCCTTCATTCCTTCATTCCTCATTCCCTCATTCCCTCAATCTGGACTTCTCCGAATATCTCCTTATAACTGATGTAGATCGACGCCCAGACCACCGGGAGGATGACGAGTAAGGCGAGGCCGAGCGTCAGCAGGGTGACGAGCATGAGCGGCACGAGCAGCAGGGAATGCAGAAGAAGCGCCGGCAGGTTTCGCGCGCACGCGACGAAACTGAGTCGAACGGCATCGAGCGCGGGCACATCGTGAAATGCCACCAACGCCGGGGCGAACCACATCGCCATCGCGATCGGCACGGTCACCGCGATGATCAAGAGGCCGAGCATTGCGATGCCGCCGAGCACCATCGGCCCGGCGAGCATGTCGGCGCTCGCCGCGGCGATTGCCGTCATCCCCACCGTTCCGACGACGACCAGAAACACCAGCATCCCCGCGCCGAACGACAGCGCGAGGTTCACGAGCCCGAGCAGGAGCAGGTTTGGTGTGTTCACCTGAAAGCCTTCGAGCAGGTGACGAAACTCGAGGCGTTCTCCCCGATCGATGGCGCGGCAGCCGTGCATGATGCCGCCGATGAGCAGCGGAACCAGAATGGCGTTGAGGAGCCCGACGAACGGCACGAGACTGAGGCCCACGGTGAAGATGAGGAACACGAGGACGATCGCCATCCATTCACCCGGCGCATGGCGAAAGTATCTCCAGCCTTCGGGCATCCACGTGAGCCCGCGCGCTGCGGCAACGCTTCTGATGCTCGGTGTCACGGTCGCTGACGTTGTACCACGTTGTAAAGCGAATAGAATGGCCGCAGCAACAAGGACCATACAATGTCTCGCCGGTGGCTCGTTCTCATCAGCGTCGCGATCCTCGGCTTGGTTCTACGGCCCGCCGCACAAACGGCTGACCTTGTCACGATCCGAGCCGCACGCGTGTTCGACGGTCGAGGGCAGGTGATCCCGGACGCGATCGTGACGATCCGCGGCTCGCGCATCGAGCGGGTCGCCCCAGCGACGGGGGTCCCGACGCGCGACCTCGGCGCGCTGACGCTGCTGCCAGGTTTCATCGATACGCACGTGCACATCGGCTGGCACTTCGGCGCCGATGGCCGCTTCGTCTCCGGCGCGGAGCCGCTCGACCAGGCAGCGCTCTACGGCGCCGAGAACGCCTACACGACCCTGATGGCCGGATTCACGACCGTGCAGAGCGTGGGGGCGGTGTCCGATAAGGCGCTCCGCGACGCCGTGGCCCGTGGCGTGCTGCCCGGCCCTCGCATTAGAACGTCGCTCGGTCAAATCGCGAACCCAAAGCTGACGCCGGAGGAGATCCGCGCCGACGTGGGGAAGAAGAAGGCCGACGGCGCCGACCTCATCAAGATCTTCGCCTCGGCGAGCATTCGCGACGGCGGCACGCCGACCCTCAGCCAGGAACAGCTCGACGCCGCCTGCGGCGAAGCGCGCGCCCAGGGTCTTCCATCGATGGTCCACGCCCACAGTCCTGAAGCGATGATGCGCGCCGCACGCGCTCAATGCACGGTCGTCGAGCACGGCGCGCTCGCCACCAGCGAGGCGCTGACGTTGCTGTCGCAGAAAGGCGTGTGGTTCGACCCGAACATCGGCCTCGTGACGCAAAACTATCTGGAGAACAAGAGCCGCTTTCTCGGCGTCGGCAACTATTCGGAAGATGGCTTTGCCGCCATGGAGAAGGCGCTGGGCCTCAAGGACGCCATGTTCGCGCAGGCGCTGAAG
>JAIVJN010000365.1 GCA_020200025.1 Acidobacteriota bacterium
CAGATCGCCAACGACTCACGTTCCGGCGCGCGGATTCCGAACGATTTTTTTCCGAATCTCCCGACCATCGCGTTTCCGGCGTCGGTCGGCTCGTCCTTCCGCATCGCCAGCCCCGACGCCGAGTCGCCGTACACGCACCAGATGACGACGGGCGCCACGAGGCAGCTCGGCCGAGATTACGCGGTGTCGTTCGATTACGTGTACATGCGCGGCGAGCACTTTCCGCTCACCTTCAACGTGAATGCGCGGCAGGCGGATGGCAAGTTCCCACTGCTCGCCTCGGGGCTTCGTCTCCTGCTCTACGAGGACGTTTCGCTGATCCGGATCCATCAGGCGCAGATCCGGTTGCAGAAGCGCTTCGCCGGCCGGCTCGGTTTCCTCGTGGGCTATACGCTTGGAAGTGCGAAATCGATCGCCGAAGGACAGCCCCTCGTCGGCACCCCGTCAGACAAGTACGACGTGATGGCCGACTGGGGTCCCACGGCCAATGACGTGCGGCATCGTTTCGTCAGCAATGTGATCTACGAGCTGCCGTTCGGCATCCAGGTGGGCGGCATTGTCAGCGCCAACTCGGCACCGCCTTACAACATCTATCTCGGCGCCGACGCGAACCGCGACGGCGACAATAACGATCGTCCCGCTGGCGTGGCGTTCAATTCCGCCCGCGGCGATGCGTTCTTCCAGACCGACGTGCGGACGTCGAAGAAGTTCAAGATCGGTAGGGCCGAAGCGGAAGTGTTGTGGGAGATGTTCAACCTGTTCAACACGGTGAACTTCAACAACTTCCAGGGCAACCAGAGCGCGGCGGCCGGCGTCACGAGCACCGGCATCCCGACCGGTTTCGGCCGTCCGCGGCAGGCGTTCGATCCCTTTCAGGCGCAGTTCGGTTTGAAGTTCATCTTCTGAAGTCGCGGAGGGCCAGGGCTGAAGCCGTGGCCCTCCGCGTACCAGTCGCGGCCCCCCATCCTGCTAACATCCGGGACATGCGGTTGCCACGGGCACTGTGGCTCTCCTTGACCGTCGCGTGCGTCGCGCTCAATGCGGGCTGCGATAGCGCCGCTGTCGAGCCGTCGCCGATTTCGCTCACGATCGCAACCGGGGGACGAGGCGGTGTGTTCTACCCGCTCGGGGTCGAGCTATCGCGGCTCTACACCACCGGCGTTCCGGGCGTCGTCGCCCGTATCGAATCGGGCGGCTCGAGTCAGAACGTCAAGGCCGTGGAAGAGGGGCGGGCGCATCTCGGGTTCACGCAGGCCGACGTCGCCTACGCAGCCTACCGGCGCGGCACGGACGGCGACCCCCACCCGTACGGGCAGCTGCGCGGCGTGGCGATGTTGTGGATCAACATCATGCAGGTGGCCGTGCCGGCGAAGAGCACGATCAACACGATCGACGATCTGCGCGGGCGACGCGTGCTCGTCGGCACACCAGGCAGCGGCACCGAGACACTCGCCCGCATCGTGCTCGAATCGTATGCCCTCTCCTACGAGGACCTGCGTCCCGAGTTCAAAGGCTTCGTCGAGACCGTGGCGATGATGCGCGACGGAGAGGCAGACGCGGCGTTCATCGGCGCCGGGCTGCCGACCGCCGCCATCGTGGAGTTGAGCGCCGCTGCGGATCTTCGCTTCATTCCAATCCCACGCGAGCAAGTCACGATGATGCGGGCGCAGTACCCCTTCCTTCAGCCGCTGCTCGTTCCGCGCGGCACGTACACCTGGCTGGCTCACGACGTCGAAACGGTGGGCGTCAGCAATTTGTTGCTGTGCCGGAAAGACCTGGACGAGGAACTGGTGTATCGACTCACCCGCGCGCTTTTCGACGCGCTGCCCGAGCTGCGAGCGAGCGTGGCGGCGGTGCGGTTCATCGACCTCGAGCACGCGCCGGCCACCCCCATTCCGCTGCATCCCGGCGCGGCGCGCTACTACCGGGAGCGCGAGATCACGCAATGACGCGGGGGCGCCGTCGGCCATCCGAGACGGCGGACGGCGGGCGCCGGCGCTCGGCGATCCTCGCGTTCGCCACGGGTCTGGCCCTGGCCACGGCCACGCTCGTCTGGCTGTCGTGGGCCGCCACGATGGAGATGCGCCGCAGCACGCGTCTCGTGTTCGAGCGGCGGGCAAGCGAGGTGCTCGCGCTCACCTCGGCCGCGCTCAATCGCGATATGCGTGGCGCCTGGCTCGCGGCGCTGGTGCCAATGGATCTTGGCGCGATCAGCGAGGACCCGCCGTACGATCTCCTGCAACTGACCAGCCGGACGTTTGCACGCTTCCCCTACCCCGAGTCGTTCATCGTCTGGATGAACGACGGCAGCGCGGACGGTCGCACCTACGCCTTCAATCGCGCCGACCGGCCGCTCCCGTGGGTGACCGGTGAGAACGATGAGGAGCCATATCCGGTGATGTTGTTGCGCGATCCGCCGGCCTTGAAGCCGCTCGTCGCGGGTCTGCGCGAAGAAGCCGAGCACGGTCGCCAGTTCGCGTTCACGGAGACGATGTTCCAGGGCGTGCCGTATCAGACGGTGGCGCACTTTCTCTTTGCCCCGCCGAAGCAGGGGCGCCTGGCCGGGCTCGTGGCGTTCACGGTGAATCTCGACTGGGTGAGGAAGGAATATCTCGGCGAGCTGCTGCGACAGGTCGCCTCGATCGATGGCGAGCCCGACGCGATGGCCGTGAGCGTGCTCGACGAGCGCGGTCACACGGTGGCCACGAGTGGCGGCGCCGGCGGGACCGCGCCTGTGCGCCAGCGCACGTTCCCCTTGCTGTTCCTCGAGCCCTCGCTCGTGCCGCCCGGCATCCGCTCTGGGGACACGGTGCGGCTGTGGACGGCACAGGTGCAGCCCGCGGCCGGCGCGATCGATGCGGCTTCGGCGCTCAGCCTGCGCATGGTCGCCATCGCCTCGCTTGGCGGTGCGGCCGCGCTCGTCGCGCTGCTCTTGACGGTTCGCGCCGTACGGGCGAGCGCCGAGCTTGCCGCCATGAAATCGGAGTTCGTATCGGCCGTGACCCACGAGCTGAAGACTCCTCTGGCCCTGATCAAGCTCGTCGGTGAGACGCTCGAGCGCGGCCGTTACACATCGCCCGAGACCATCCGCGAGTATGCGGCGCTTCTGTCGCAGCAGGAGCGCCGATTGGGTCATCTCATCGAGAACCTGCTCACCTACTCGCGGCTGAGCGACCTGAACCCGCTCTATTCGCGCGAGGCCGTGGACCTGGCCGAGATCGCGGAGGACGCGCTCGAGCCCTTTCGACCTCGCCTGAAGGACCTGGGGTTCGCGCTCGACGTCACCGTCGATCCCGAGTTGCCGCAGGTGCGCGGCGATCGCGTGTCGCTCGTTCAGGTCTTCGCCAATTTGATCGACAACGCAATCAAGTACTCCCCTGAGCGGCGCACCCTGACCATCGAGGCGGCGTCACGGGGCGATTGGGTGCGCGTGCGCTTCGCCGACGGCGGAATCGGCATTCCCGCCGCGGAGCTGCCGAACGTCTTCGACAAGTTCTATCGAGGCCGCGAGGCGCGCGAGTTCGGCAGTGGTCTGGGACTGGCGATCGTCAAGCGCATCGCCCAACATCACGGCGGATCGGTCGAGATCGAGAGCGTCCCCGGAACCGGCACGACCGTCACCGTCGTCTTGCCCGTCATGAGGATGACGTGAGCACGCGAGTCCTGATCGTCGAGGACGATCGCGCCATCGCGCGCCTGCTGCGCGATAACCTCGAGTATGAAGGCTTCTCGGTCGAGTGGGCGGCCAACGGGCAGGAAGCGCTCGAGAAGGCGCACACCCACGCCCCCGAGCTCGTGCTGCTCGACTTGATGCTGCCGCCGGGTGTCGATGGCTACGAGCTGTGCCGCACGTTCAGCGATACGCAGGGACGTGCGGTGATCATCATCACCGCACGCGGGCAGAAAGAGGAGCGCATTCGCGGACTCCAGCTCGGGGCCGACGACTACATCGTCAAACCGTTCGCCTTGGACGAGCTCCTGGCGCGAGTGAATGCGGTGCTGCGCCGCACCTCGCCGCGGCCGGATGTCTTACGGCTGGGCGACGTGGAGATCGATTTCCGCCGTCTGCGCGCGACACGAGGACACCGCGAGCTGAGCCTGACCGATCGGGAGTTCGAGATCCTGCGCTATCTCGCGGGCCGCGAAGGGCGGATGGTGACGAGGACCGAGCTGCTGCAACTCGTGTGGGGCTACAAAGAGGCGCCGGTGACCCGCGCGGTCGACAGCTTCATCTTCAGATTGCGGCGGAAGATCGAAGCCGACCCCCATCATCCGCGCTACATCCGCACCGCTCACGGCGACGGCTACCGGCTCACGCCGGATGATGAGTAGGGTGCAGGGTGCGGAGTGCAGAGTGCAGTTGCTTCGTTTCCTCACCCCGCCCGCCGCCTGCCGCACTGTCGTATGCCGCTTTTCCGCCTGCCGCTCGCCGCTCGCCGACTGCCGACCACGCCGTGTGCCGTCTTCCCCGCCTTCCGCACTGCCGTATGCCGTGTGCCGTCTGCCGTGTGTCAGTCGAACGGTAGACGCGGCTCGCTCTCTCGCAGCACACGAGGCTTGCTCACTCGCTCCATCGACTCTGAGAGGTTGTGGACACTCACGCCAAGCAGGCGTACGGAGGTCGTCGCGATGTCGGTCTTGTCGAGCAACCCGAGCGCTCGCGCGACAATCCGCTCAGCATCGCGTGTGGGCTGGGGATCGCTGTGACTGCGCGTCACGGTCCTGAAATCGTGATAGCGAACCTTGATGACCACCGTGCGCGCGAACATGCCGCCGACGAGCGGATGGAGCTCGTCCCGCGTGCGCGCGCGGACGTCGAGCAGGCGACCGATGCCGTGCTCACGAAGCTTCTTCGCCGTCTTCGGACCGACGCCCCAGAGCGCGTCCACCGAGAGATTCTGCAGGAACGCCTCGACGCGATCGGGCGCGATCACCGTGAGGCCGTCGGGCTTGTGCCAGCCCGAAGCGACCTTCGCGAGAAACTTGTTGGGCGCGACACCCGCCGACGCCGTGAGCCCGGTCGCGTCCCGAATGGCCGCCTTGAGCCGCCGTGCGACGTTGACACCCAGCGGCTCGCGCCAGGCGTTCTCCGTCACGTCCAGATACGCCTCGTCGAGCGACAAGCCTTCGACAAGCGGTGTGACCGAGCGAAACAGGTCGAAGACCTCGCGCGAGACAGCGCGGTACTTCGCAAAGTCGGGACGGACGATGACGAGCGTCGGGCAAAGGCGAACGGCATGCGACATGGGAAGCGCCGAGCGGACGCCGAAGGCGCGCGCTTCGTAGCTTGCGGCCGCGACGACACCGCGCTTCGTCGGGTCGCCGCCAACCGCCACCGGCCGTCCGCGCAAGGTCGGATTGTCGCGCTGCTCCACCGAGGCGTAGAACGCGTCCATGTCGACGTGCAGGATGCGTCGATGCACGGGCGCGCGAGGTTCGACGATCGATTCTGGGCTCACAGCGCCAGGCGGTTCGCGTGCGATCTGCCGCGCACGTCTCGACATTCGAGGAATGACATCAACGTGGTGCCTCTGTGGACGCTCTTGTCCGCTGTGTATCTGCTGTGTCCGCCATCGCGGCTAACAGCCGTTGTCACCGAGCGGAGAACGCCAGTCTGCCGCCGTCTGCCGTGTGCCACACGCCGTGTCCCACCTGCCGCCTGCCGCCTGCCGCCTGTCGCTTGCCGTGTGCCCATGAGCCATCACAATTCTCGTGCCTATGGTAATTCGTCCCGCATTTCGCGTCAGCAAAGTCGCCGCCGCGCATCGAGGTCACGAACGGCCGCGTGAGCGTGCCCGTCTATTCCCCACGTACCTCTTGTTCTTGTTGCAACGACGAGGAGGTGAGCGGAGGGAGATCGCCTCATGCCTACGATCCTCGTCC
>JAIVJN010000261.1 GCA_020200025.1 Acidobacteriota bacterium
GGTGGTCGCCCGAGGATTGGGATTGGGTGCGCCACGAACAGTTGCTGAACCCGCCGTTCTGGGTGCGCGTCGCCGACCAATGGCACTGGCGCGGGATGTTCGAGATGATTCCGCTGCCGCTTGGCTGGCCGGTCTACGTGAGCCACGCCGAGGCGTCGGCATATGCCCGATGGCGCGGGCGGCGGCTGCCCACCGAGGCGGAGTATCAGCGAGCCGCCTACGGTACACCTGACGACACGTCGCGTGCGTATCCGTGGGGCGACGAGACACCTACACCCGTACACGGGGTCTTCGATTTTTCGAGCTGGGAGCCGCAGCCGGTAGGCTCGCATCCGCGCGGTCAGTCGGCGTGGGGCGTCCACGATCTCCTCGGCAACGGCTGGGAGTGGACCTCGACGATCTTCGCGGGCTTCCCAGGATTCGAGCCGATTCCCTCGTATCCGGAATACTCCGCAGACTTCTTCGACGGCCAGCACTTCGTCATGAAGGGGGCGTCGCCGGCAACGGCCGTCGAGCTCATGAGGCCGTCGTTTCGCAACTGGTTCCGCCCGCGCTATCCCTATGTCTACGCCACGTTTCGCTGCGTGACGGAGGCTGCGTGAGCCGCGTCGACGGGCTTCGTCTCGCCAGCGCGCACGTCGATGTCGACGCCTTTGCGCGCGAGGTGCAGTACTACCTGAGCCTCACGCCACGGCAGTTGCCGTCGCGCTACTTGTACGACGCGTTGGGATCGTCGCTCTTCGAAGCGATCTGTCACTTGCCGTGGTATCCCATCACGCGCGCCGAGCGTCACTTGATCGAGACCTACCGGCACGACATCCTCGATTTCGCCAAGCAGCCCCGGGCGATCATCGAGCTTGGCAGCGGGAACGGTGAGAAGCTCGCCTTGCTGCTGCAAGACGCACAGGCGTCGCGCACCGCCCATCTCATCGATGTCTCGGCGACGGCGCTCGCCGCCGCCACGAGCCGCCTCTCCGACATCCCCGCCGTCACCATCGTCACGCATCAGGATCAGTACGAAGAAGGACTGAACAGCGTCGCCAGGCTCAGGCCGCGCGGTGAGTCGGCGCTCGCGCTGTTTCTCGGATCGAATATCGGCAACTTCGATCAGCCCGACGCGGAGGCGTTTCTCGGTAGCGTGCGCACCAGTCTGCGCAGCGGCGACACGTTTCTGATAGGTGCGGACCTCGTCAAGCCCGAGCCCATGTTGCTCGCCGCGTATGACGATCCGCTTGGCGTCACCGCCGCCTTCGACAGAAACCTGCTCGTCCGTCTCAACCACGAGCTCGGGGCCAACTTCGATCTCGCGGGCTTCGTCCACCGCGCGGTGTGGAACGCGGAACAATCGCGAGTCGAGATGCACCTCGAAAGTCGGTGCCGACAAGCGGTCGCCATCCCGCGTGCGCAATTGAACGTCACATTCGAAGCTGGCGAGCGAATCTGGACCGAAAGCTCGTACAAGTACGAGCCTGTGGCATTCGAAGCCATGCTGCAACGCGCTGGCTTCGCGCCGGGGCGACGCTGGATCGACCCGCGCAGCCGGTTTCTGCTGTCGCTCTGTCGCGTGAATTGACCAAGGGCTCTGGTACCCCGGGGTGAGCCGTGGCGCATGTCGCACCAGGCTGAGCGCCGCGCTTCGCCTGCCGGCGAGCGCCGCGGGCCTGAGGTTGGCGGCAGGGCGATGTGAGCGGACCGGCTGCCTGGGGTAAACTAGCGGCTTGCCGCGTGGAGCGAGCTCGCACTCGGTTCCGCGGCGCTCCGTTTCTGCAGATTGCTTCCTCACGAGGGCCGGCGTAGCTCAGTTGGTAGAGCAGCTGATTCGTAATCAGCAGGTCACCAGTTCAAGTCTGGTCGCCGGCTCCAGATTTCCTAGCAAATGCATCGATTTCGGCCTTTGACGCCGGCCTCATGTCGGATGTGGGCAGCATCTGGGCAGCAGACAAATACGCTCGCCGATCTCCTCAGTGCGGCGAGCGTCGAACCCTTTCGCTCTTGGTGTGAGATGAGCCGAGCGTTTATGTGACGTCCCGTCGGTCGTCGGACTGCCTCGAGGCCACGAATCGTCAAGCGCATCAACGGTTCGATCCGAGCCCCACGCCGCCTCGCTGAGTTCTGCTGAACGCGTCACCAACCCAGACTCCCGCGATCGCCAGCACGACATGCGAGACATGCACCTAGCGCTCTCAAGCTATGGGTGCGATGATGCTCCGAACTCAGCAGTCATCGCGCTGCGATTGGAGTGACTTAACCCTCTGTTCTGGTCGCCGATTTGCTGCCATCGCGACGGGATCGCCGACAGAAGGCGCGAGAGCTGCTGGGACGCTGACGGCGCGACGGTATATTCCTATCGGATGGCCAAAAAGCTGTCTTTAAACTATTGATGCTCGAACACAACGATTTGCTCGAGCAGGCCGAACGTTCTCGCGGTCAAGCTCTTGCCAACAGCGGACAGTTCGAACGTTTGCAGAGCCATCAGCTGGCCGTCTTTCTCGGCCGTGATCGCGACCACGTGTGGCCAGACGACGATCTCGCCAGCGTCGGTGGTGCTGAGCCACTCGGTCTGGCAACAGCACTTCGGCGGCGATCACCATCAGCTGGCACATTGACGGAGGCGGGCTCCCGCCGTCAGAGGCATGTGCCACAGATCAGCCTTCGCGGAGCGCCGCCGTCGGATCGAGGCCCGCCGCGCGGCGGGCGGGAAGCCACGAAGAGAACGCGGCGATCACGAAGAACACCACGCCCATAGCGGCGAAGGTCAGTGGATCGGCCGGTCGGACCCCGACGAGCATCGTGGTCATCCCCCGCGTGAGCAAGAGTGCGGCGATCACCCCCAGGGCGATCCCGGCCGCGCTCAGGCGAAGGCCGTGGCCGATCACGAGGCGAAGGATCCGGCGCGGAGAGGCGCCGACTGCCATGCGGACGCCAATCTCGGCCGTGCGCTGACGCACGACCGTCGACAGCACGCCGTAGAGGCCGACAGCGACGAGCAGCGCGGCCACGACGGCAAAGACGGCGATGAGCGTGAGCGTGAAGCGCGTGCCCGACTGCGCCTGCCGGACGATCGTGTCCATCGGCTGCATCTCCGTGACGAGAAACTGCGGATCCACTTCGGCCACTGCGGCGCGAACGGCGCCGGAGATCTCGGAAGGATTCCCGGAGGTCCGCACCGCCCAGCGGTTCGCGCCAAAGCCGAGGAACCCGTCCGCGACGTACACCTGCTCGCGTCCCGCATCCGCCAACGACGTGACGCGCTGATGTTCGACGACGCCGATGATCTCGACCCATTCAGGCTCGGGCGTACGGATGCGAATCAAGATGCGCTTGCCGATCGCCGGCTGGTTCGGAAAGGCTTTCGCAGCGAGCATGGTGTCGACCACCGCCAGGTTTCGCTTTGGATCGTTGTCCGCCTCCGTGAACGTGCGGCCGAACAGGAGCGGCGTACGCATCGTCTCGAAGTACCCGGGACGCACGACCTGCCAATCCACCGCCTGGTACTTGGAATTGTCCGCGAGCGCCTCCTCCAGGCCCCACCGGATGGTGCTGAAGTTTCCGGTCAGCGGAAATGGGAACGACGCCGTCGCACTTTGGACGCCGGGGATGGCGCGAAAGCTATCCTCGAGCTGACGACTGGTCGCGGCGCGCTGCTCCGGCGAGGGTGCGGGCCTGCCGCCGAGCAGCTGAAAGGTCAAGAGACCGCGAGGATCGAACCCCGGATCGATCCGCTGCAGCTCGAGGAAGCTGCGGAACATCAGCCCCGATCCCACCAAGAGCACGAAGCAGAGCGCAACCTCCAGCACGACGATCGTGTTCCGGAACAGCCGGCCGCCACCCCGCAGACCGGCCGTACGCGCGCCGCCGAGCGGGTTAATCAGATCCATTCGGAACGTGCTCCACGCCGGCGCCATACCGAAGATGAGCGCGGCAACCAGGGCGATGGCGGAGGCGAAGATCAGCACCACTGGCTCGATACGAATCGTATCGAGTCTCGGCAAATTCGCCGGAGCGATCGCCAACAACTCGCGAATGCCGATCCATGCGAGAGCGACGCCGGCGACAGTGCCGATGGCGGTGAGGAGCACGGCTTCCGCCAACATCTGTCTGACGACAGGCCACCGCCCGGCGCCGAGCGCGGCACGAACCGCGAGCTCAGGCTCGCGGAGCGACGCCCGTACGAGCAGCAGATTTGCGACGTTCGCGCACGCGATCAGCAAAAGGAAAACCACGGCGCCCATTAGCGCGAGAATCGCCGGGCGGACCTCCTCGACGAGCGTCTTGTGCATCGGCTCGAGCCGCGCATAAAAACCGGAGCCCTTCGACACTGGGAAGTCGTTGCGGATTTTCGCGGCAACCGCTTCGACTTCCTCCTGCGCTCGCGCGAGCGTTGCGCCCGGCCTCAGGCGGCCGATCGGCCGCAGACCGAACGTGTTTCGGTTCGCGTTGTCGTAGTTGAGACGGTCGGCGATCCAGATGTCAGGCCGCTGCTCGACATTCGCGGCCGGGGGGAACGTCAGCTCGAAGCCCGGCGCCAGCACGCCCACGATCTCCGGCCGCGGTCCGCCCGGAATGCGCTGGCCGATCGCCTGTGGATCGCTGCCGTAGCGCCGCTGCCAGTATTCGTGACTCAGAATCGCGACCACCGGCAGCGGCGGCGCAGGCGCGCCCGCAGCAGCGCCCGCCTGCGGTGCCGCATGCTGCGGTTGCGGCTGGCCGTCCGCTTCTTCGAAGTCGCGTCCAAGCGCGATCCCGGCGCCCATCACCTTGAAGAAGTTCGCGGTGACCAATCCGATCCGGACCTGTTCCGGCGTGCCGTCCTTCCCTGGAATCACCTGACGGCCGGTCCGCACAGCGGCCATGTCCTCGAACGAGCTCCGCGAGCCGTCGCGGATGTCGAAATAGTTCTCGTTCGACAATGGCATCCCCAGACTGTTCCGCATGCGGAGATCCATGTACATGACGACAAGGCGGTCCGGGTCACGGTATGGAAGCGGCCGAAGCAGCACCGCATTCGTGACGCTGAAAATCGCGGTGCTCGCCCCGATTCCCAGCGCGATCGTCAGCACGGCCGCCGCGGTGAAGACCGGCGCCCGGCGCAGCGTACGAAACGCGAACGACAGTTCCTTGAACAGCATGGCGTGCACACGCTAACGCGGCGAACGTGAAGCTCGTCTCCTTCATGGCTGCCGGTCCGCCGTGCGACGGGGGTCGATGCGGCAAGCAGGCTGCGCCAAGCGTGAAGTTTATAGGCTTCCTCGCCTCAAAATGCCGATCGTATTTCTCTCCGACCGAAGGCTGCGGCGGCTAAATTGCGGCATCATCCACAGACTGGCTACGACGGCAGCACGCGCATTGTATCTAAATCGACCCGTCCGAAAGGCCGGCACCGCGCTCGCGGCGCGTCGAATTCAGGAACCGCGCCAGGCCTTCACCCGTCCTTTACTGGTACCCCGTCAGGAGGCGTGATGAGTCGAAGTGTGTGGACCGATGTCCGTGTTGCCATTCGATTGCTGCATCGATCACCAGCCTTTTCCGCGACCGCCATTCTGACGCTTGCGCTGGGCATGAGCATGACCACGCTCGTGTTCACGCTCGTCAACGCCGTCTTACTTCGGCCCTTGCCGGTCGCTGATCCCGAGCGGATCGTGGCGCTTTCGACAGCCGGGGAGATGGCGTTCCTGCAGCAGGAGCCGCTCGCTTTCGCCGACTACACGGACCTGGCCCGCGACATCCCGGCGTTTGAAGCCGTCGTCGCGCATCGCCGTGCGCCGTCGGTCATCGGCGAAGGCGTGGGGAGCCGGGTCGCACTCGGTGAGCACGTCTCCGCCAATTACTTTGCGACACTGCGGCTGCCATTCTCGCTCGGGCGCGGCTTTATGCCAGACGACGATCCGGCGGGCGTCGCGGTCCTGAGCCACTCCATGTGGCAACAGCACTTCGGCGGCGATCCCGCCATCGTTGGCCGTTCTCTTCAACTGGGCGGGCGGGCGCGCACGATCGTTGGAGTGGCACCAGAGGGCTTCACAGGGTTGTTTCGGGGCATTGCACCTGAGTTCTGGGTCCCACTCGATCACCTCGCGATGAGCCGCGTGGAGGACCGAGTCACGCTCCAGTGGTGGGTGCACGCCCGGCTTGCCCAGGGCGTGGCGATCGAACAGGCCTCGGCACAGCTCGCGGGCGTCGGCCGCACCCTGGCGAAGCGATATCCCGAGACGAATACGGGCCGAACATTTCGTCTCGAACGACTTGAAGATGCTTCCGTCCATCCAGCCGTCCCGAAAGGTCTCGTCGGTGTCGGGGCTCTCGGCGTACTGGCAGTGGCGCTGCTCTTCCTCATCGTGGCCTGCGTCAATGTCGCAAATCTCGTCTTAGGTCGATCGGTCGTTCGCCAGCGTGAGATCGCCATTCGAACGGCGGTGGGGGCCAGCCGGTCGCGGATCGTGCGTCAGATGCTCGTGGAGGGGATGGTCCTGGCGCTGTGTGCGGCCATCCTGGCGCTCCTCTTCGTCGGGTGGGCCGGCCGGACGCTCAGCGTGGTGCCGCTCCCGATTCCCATCACGATTGACCTTCACCTGAGCCTCGACTGGCGAGTCTTTGGTTTCACCATGTTTCTCGCGGTCCTGACGGCAATCGTCTTCTCTGTTGGACCGGCACTTCGCGCGACGCGCACGGCCATCACGGGTGCCTTGAGCAGCGATCCAAGAACCTCCTCCAGTGCCGGCGGCTCACGCTGGCGCACTGTGCTCCTGAGCGCGCAAGCCGCCGTGACCATGGTCCTTCTCACCCTTGGTGGGCTCGCGCTTCGAAGTCTGGCGGAGACGACGCGCGTCCACCCCGGCTTCGAAACTGAGGGCGTCATCGTCGCAGCCGCGAGTACGGCCTTGGTGGGATACGACCGCGAGCGCGCTTTGAACTTCATGAATGCGGCCGCAGATCGCGTTCGCGCAGTGCCGGGTGTCCAGTCTGCGAGCTGGATGCATCCGATACCCCTGTCGCTGAATATCCGCATCACCCGGCTGCGCTTGCCCGGTCAGGAGGGTGTCGCCACGCGAGAACTGCCGTTCGTGGACACGGCGATTGCATGGCCGCTCGCATTTGAAGTTCTGCGAATTCCGGTCATCGAGGGCCGCGAATTCACGCCACAGGATCACGCGGATGGGATCGCCGTCGCGCTCGTCAACGAGTCATTCGCGCGGCGGTATTGGCCAGGCGCGCGTGCGATAGGGCAGCGGCTCGCGGTAGGTTTTCCGGAACTGCAGAACGTGGAAGTGATCGGTGTGGTGCGCGACTTCAAGTACCGCACGCTCGGCGATATCGCGAGGCCGATGGTGTTCACATCAGGGCTGCAGGATCCGCTCGGATGGCAAGGAGCAACGCTCATGGTCCATCAACGCAGGGTCGGTGCCGTATCCCTCGAAACGATGCTCGGCGTCCTGCGGGAAGTCGATCCCGCGGTTCCATTGTCGGATGTGCAGCCACTGACTGATCGAATGGCCGGAGTTCTTCTCCTACCACGGTATGCGGCAGCGCTGTTCGGCAGCGTCGGGATCTTCAGCGTCAGCCTCATCGCTGTGGGACTGTTTGGCATCGTGTCGTTTTGGGTGCACTCGCGCACACGAGAACTCGGCATTCGACTGGCGCTTGGCAGCGCGCGATCGGCCATTCTCTGGCTGGTGACGAAGCAGACTCTGCTCCCTGTCAGCGTTGGCGCGGTGCTGGGGATGGCCGCGGCGCTCATTGCCGCTCGGGGTCTCTCTGTGCTGCTGTATGGCGTCTCGCCGCAGGATCCAGCGACGCTCATGGCGTCAAGCGCGATGATTGTTGCCACAGCACTCCTGGCAAGTGCGCTGCCTGCATGGCGGGCGGCACGCATGGATCCGATGCGGGCGTTACGCACTGAGTGAATCGAAACACTTGACGAGCTCCAGCCGGCCTCTTTGCTTGGATGAGGAAATGCGCGTTCAACCCCATCTCAAGGAGATGTTCTTGTCCATCTGAGCGTAACGCTTGAGCGGACGTTAACGAAACTCGCCGACGATCTCTTTCGGCCATTGGCCCTCGCTCGTGCGAAACACGAGTGCTTCCACGTGTTTGCACCTCGATTGCGTAGTTGGGAAGGCATTCCCTTCGTTGCTGTGTGGCATCGGAAGTCGCGCTCGGCTTGCACGGTGCACCACAGTTTGCGGCGGCGTCGTTCAGCTGCATTACGAAATGCGCGGTCGAGGGTCTGGGACCGCGACAAGGTGAAACCGTAGGGCGCACTTCCGCCACAGACTGGTTACGACCGCAACGCGCGCATTGTATCTAGCCGACCGATCCGAAAGGCCGGCACCGCGCTCGCGGCGACTGCCGCGCCAACGAGCACGAGTACGACGGCCATGAATGTCAGGGGATCGACGGGGCTCACACCCACGAGCAGCGACTGAATCGTTCGATCGCTGAACTTGAGGCGCTGGTAGGGAGCCGAAGCGCAGTCACTGGTAGCCTTGCCGCGCTCACGAATCCGCATCGTGCCCCACAACTCTGGTCAGCAATTGGTCAGCAAACAAGCGCCACTTCATGCCAGTTCCTGAGAACCGATGAAAACATCATGAACGATCGCACCGAGAAGCTGCTACGAGCTCTCGGAAAAACGAGCCATGCCGAAGGCGCGATGGCGCTCGCGCGGCTGATTGGCCAGCACAATCTTCGGCACTCGTTTGACCTCGACGTGTACGCAGCCAGTGGCAGCCGGAAGTTCCCAACACCCCAGAAGCGGAGTCGTGTCCGTGCCCAGCGTCCCGTCGGTTGGAAGGACGAAGAAGACGGGTACGCAAGCCTCTCTAAGAAGAGAATTCGGGTCCGTCGGATTCACAATGCGCTCGTGAATCGGTTCGCGCGCGCCGTGGAATGGAAGTTCCGCCTGCTCGAAAGCGAATTCGACGTTGTCCTCGACGAGTGGAGAGGAAATCGAAAGCTGCTCGTCGAGGCAAAGACCGGGACTGAAGGCCCGGCGGGCCGCACCCAGCTCCGTCAAGCGATCGGCCAACTTCACGATTATCGCTGGCGTGCGTTCCCTGACGATGCCCAGGGCATTGACCTCGCGTTACTGGTGCCCAGTCGGCCAGATGAGGAGGTCATCTCTCTGTCGAAATCAGTTGGCATCGAGACACTATGGTTCGACAAGAAAGCACTAAAAGGGACCGTCTCCCTATAACCGCTCGGTTTCACAATCGCTCACGCATGGCAAGCACGCGGTAGCATTCAGCCTCGATTTGGCTTCGGTTCGAAAGGAATCTCGACTTGCGAGTAGCTGCCAGGCGTCGCGGCAACAACGACGGCAGCGATGCGGTCGGCATGCTGCCGGACGCGGGACCACTTGGTGCTGCCCGTCAGGACAACGAGGGCGATACGGCGCACGCGCAGGTTCTGTTGGTGGCGGATGCGGCGGTCAGTCGTGAGCAGCAACTCGAACCCCGCTTCCTCAGCCGCGCTCAAGAGCTCGCCATTGCTGAGCGTGTCCCAGCCCTTGCTTTGCGCCGTGTGGACTGTGTGCCCGGACAACGCGCGGGCCAGCCCTTTCGGCGTCCCGTGGTCAAAGAGGATGAGCACCGGTAGGGACGGGGTCCGCGCGAAGGCTCTCAGCCACGAACTCGAGCACGGCCATCACCTGCTCGCGCGTCACGTCGAACTGCTCGATGACCTGGTCGATGCTGAGATCCTCGAGGTTCTCGATGACCGTGGCCACGGGCAGGCGCGTGCCCTTGAACACCCAGGCGCCGCTCACCTTGCCCGGGATGCTCTCGATGGCTGGACACTGGGACCAGTCAAGAGATGCCATAGTCGGAACTCCTTACTCCAGATTACGGCAAACTGAGCGGGCCGTCACGCGGGTTCACGCTGCGCCTCGGAGCCCCTCCAGGCGTCTGAGCCAGCCGTGGATCTGGTTCCAACTGGCGAAAGTTTGGCTCACCAATCTTCGCTGATTCCGTGCTCAAGTGGTGATCGTCGACCGTCGGCGCCAGGTTGAAGGCGCTACCCCCACGATCTTCTTGAAGCCACGGCTGAACGCCTCCTCTGAGTCGTACCCTACCTCCCGCGCAATCGCGGCTACCTTTGCCGATCCGTCTGAGAGCAGTCTCGCCGCAAGCTGCATGCGCCAGTGTGCGAGATAGCGCATGGGCGGCTGTCCGACAAACTCACTGAACCGATCCGCGAGCGCCGAGCGCGACGCCCCGATTTCCCTTGCGAGCCGTTCCAGCGTCCACGAATCGGCTGGACGATCGTGCAGCAGCGCAAGAGCGCGCCCGACGATCGGATCCCGTAGGCCGGCAAGCCAGCCTGTCTGCCCGGGTCCCAGTCCATCGACATAGCGCCGAACCACCTCGACGAACAGCACTTCGCTCAGGCGCAGCACCACACACTTTGCGCCCGACCGTGGCTGGCGCGACTCCGCCAGCGCGAACTCGATGAGATGCCTCAGGTGATCGTGCACTGCGGCGATTCGCGGCAGATGGACCAGACGCGGAAGCGTCTCCAGGACCGGATTGAAAGGACGGATGTCACACGCGAGGAACCCACAGACGAGGTCAGCTCGCTCCGGACCGCCACCACCCTCGGTCAGCACAGACGGAGCGGAACCAGCTGCCATGTCGCGAAAGAATGACAGGACTGCATCCGCGGGTGCCTCAGAGCGCATGCCCGGTGCGCTCGACATGACATACGGGTCGCCGTGCGGCACGACGAATATGTCACCGGCCGCCAGGCCGACGGGTGGACTGTCGCGGAGAGTCGCCCAGCAAGCCCCTTGCATGACGATGTGATATGAGACCACGTGCTGCGCGCCGCGCAGTACTGCCGGCGCGAACACGGCGGCCGCGGGAATTTCGTCGGCCCAAGGCGACGACGCGTGCAGTGGAAAGAACAACGCGCCTGTCAGTTTGACCGTCCGCAGCACGTCCGACAGAACGTCCACTTCCGCGCCACCGCCCGCGGTCACCTCCAGAGGCTGCGTACTCCCTGACGGCGCCAAGGCTGGCGGCGCGCTGGATGCCTGGTCAAGCAACTCGGACGATCGGTCATGGTGCCTGGCCACGGCGCGATCTTACACTCGTCGAGGTTTGATCGGGGTTCACGGGAGAACCCATTCGGAGAGACCATATGGCTACGCAAGAGAGGTCGGACGCGGGATCGGCGGCAGACGCGAATCAAACGCTCAAGGCTGCTCATCGGGCGATGTGGGCGCTTGGCGACTACCACACGTTTGCGACGTCGACTGTCTGGGAGCTCGGGCCGGTGCTCGTCGACGCGTGCCGGATCTCTCGCGGCCAGCGCGTCCTCGACGTGGCCGCGGGGACCGGCAACGTCGCTATCCGCGCGGCCTTGGCGGGAGCCTCGGTCGTCGCGTCGGACCTGACGCCGGAGAACTTCGACGCAGGCCGCCGTGCAGCCCACGCCGCGGGAGTCGAGATCGAATGGGTGGAGGGCGACGCAGAGGCGCTCCCCTTCGAAGACGGAGATTCCAGGTCGTCACGTCGTGCTTCGGCGCGATGTTCGCTCCCGATCAGCAGCAAGTGGCCACCGAGCTCCTCCGCGTCTGCCGGCCCGGCGGGACGATCGGCATGATTAATTTCACTCCGGAGGGCCGAGGAGGCGAATTCTTCCGCCTGCTGGCACCATATGCCCCGCCGCCCCCGCCCGGTGCACTTCCGCCTCTCATGTGGGGGACTGAGGAACACGTCCGGAAGCTGTTCGGCCACCGAGCCGAGTCGTTGGAGATGACTCGACGAGAGTACATTGAGAGTGCCGCCAGCCCACGCGCCTACGTCAACTTGTTCAAGCAGACGTTTGGACCGATGGTGGCGATCTCCACGAGCCGAGCGGATAATCCAGAGCGGGCGGCGGCGCTTCAACAGGACTTTCTCGACTTCGTGGCGCGCTCCAACCGGGGCACGCGGGAAGGCCCCGTCCAGATCCCTTACGAGTACCTGCTCATCGTGGCCCGCAAACGCCAGTAGGCGTGACTCGTGTCAGGCCGCTTTGTCGCAGCGCGTCGATTTTCCTGAGCCATTCGCCGATCTGGTTCCAACTGGGGAAAGTTACGCTCACCACCAAGGAGCGCGAGGAAGCCGTGGATCTCGCCCACACGGCGCTGCCTTGTTGTCGTCGACTGGGATTCGGCACCCAGCGGAGGCGCGATCGGCGTTTTCCAGAACGAACAGGCCTTCATCCTTGGGCCCGCGCGGCTGCGCGCCGCCTGCCCCAGAGCGCGCGCATCGACCGCACGACGCCTACGTCGGTGATGTTGAGGTAGCGTTACGTGATCTCCAGGTCCACGGTCTGTTGATGATCGATGTGAGTCTCTGCGATCGCGCCCATAGCGGCCTCCTTCACTTCGACGGAGGTGCCAGTTCGAGGTAAGAGTCCGTCGCCTGTTGTTTGGCTATCGTGTCATAAGTTGACATTTATGTCAAACGGAACTAGGCTCGCCCGGCGCTCCTCGAAAGACCCGAGTCGAGGCCCCGATATGCCACGAGACAAACAGCCCCCGCCGAGTCATGCCGACGCTCTCGCAGACTCTGCGATGAGCAAGGAGGCCATCGCGAATGGCGTCGTCTGACACCCAACATGCGTACGGTCCTCGCGCGGACCGAGGGTCGCGAGCCGCTCGCCCAGAATCTTCGCAAGGCGCGCGAAAACCGCGGCCTGAGCCAAGAGGCCGTGGCCAAGAAGCTTCGCCTGTCGCGCAGCCTCGTAGCGCAGATCGAACTGGCGAACCGACCGGTGACGGCTGACGAGCTCGCGAAATTCGCGGACCTCTATGGCACGCCGGCGGTCGACCTGACGGGCACACGCGTCGCCACTGACGATCCGGTCACGGCCACGCTGCTGAATCTCGCGCCCGCGTTGATCGAGGAATTCGACATGCAGTCGCGCGTTCACGGCGTGCTGGGGGCGCTGATGGCGGCGTCGCACCTGGAGGGTCTGCTGGACCGGCCGGCGCGCACGGGACCGCCGACCTACCCGCTCCCGTCGCCGAGAACGCTGGCCGATGCGATTCGGCAAGGTGAAGAGATCGCCGAACATGAACGGCGGCGGATCGGCCTTCGGGACGCTCCGCTCCCCGAGTTGGCAGATCTCTGCAGCGCCCAGGGCATTCCGGTCTTCGCGCTGAAGCTGCCCGACGAACTCTCGAGCCTGTTCATCGCACATGCCTCCGTTGGTTGCGCCATTGTCGTCAACCTCGGATACAACGCGGTCGATCAGCGCCTGGCTATTGCGCACGGCTACGCGCGTGCCGTGTGCGAGCCAATGGGCACGATCCGAGTGTTCACGAAGGCGAACGCCGACGAGCTGATCGAACGCCGCGCGGCGGCGTTTGCAGCCGCCTTCCTGCTGCCCGCCTCAGGCGTCGTCGAAACGGTGCGCGGTCTCCGCAAGGGCCAGGCAAGTCGGCAGGTGCAATGGGTGTTCGATGCGGCAACGGAGCGGTCGGTGCGGACGGAGGAGCGCTCGACGCCGGGATCCCAGGTGATCACCTACCTCGACGTGGCGTGGATCGCGCGCCGATTTGGGGCCGCGTACCGACCGACCGTTTCACGGCTGCTCGGGCAGGGATTGATTTCAGAAGCGGACAGCACGCGTCTATTGAAGCCCAAGTTCGTCGAGCTCGCAGAAGAGTGGTTGACCCTCTTCAGTTCGAGAGCGGCTACGCCTCACCCAGGGTACGCCATCTCCGTGCCCTCAGATTTGAACGCCAAGCACACCCACATGGCCGTGGAAGCGTATCGCCGCGGGCTCATCACGAGAGCTGACCTTCTTGAAGAGGCCGTGACACTGTCACTGCAGGTGCCCGGCCTGTCCGACGCGAAGTTGCTGGAGTTCGCCGAAGCGGCAAGGTAGCAACGACGTCCCTGTGCGGTGCTGCGCACCGGCAGTTACAGGTGACACGTCACCCGTCTCGGGGCGCAGCGGCCAACCCGAGATCCGCGGCTACACGCCCGAGTACCTCGATGCCTCCAGCCCACGTCGTCAGCAGATCGAGGCGTATCTGGCCGAACAGGATCGACAGGGCGCCGCGGCGGCGCAGATCGCGGCGCACCAGACACGGGAGCGGCCAGCTCCAGGAGGCGGGACTCCGCACCGCGCATCTGGACGAAATCGTGCGCCAGCCCGATCCGGAGTTGAAGGCAATCGTCGAGCAGCTCGCCCGTGGAGATGTGCACAGTGTCGTCGAGCGCCTCGATCACCAAGATCGCGTGCACGAAATCGGTCCACGAGAGGAGCGCCTGAGCGCGATCGCGAACGAGTACGTCAAGGACCCGCACGCGACCCTCGTCGTGGCGCCGGACAACCAGTCTCGACAGGATCTCAACGACGTCATTCACCGAATGATGCAGCGTGAGGGTTGCGTCGAGCAGGACGAGCATCGGACGGCCGCTGCTGTCGCCGCGCCAGGAGATCACCGGCGCTGATCGGCAATGGGCGGAACGCTATGAAGCAGGTGATGTCGTGCGCTATCACCGCGGCAGCAAGGCCCTCGGCATCGAGGCCAGCGACTACGCGCGGGTCGAGCGTGTCGACCCGAAGACCAATCAAGTGACGGTGAGGACAGACGACAATCGAACGATCAGCTACGATCCACGACGGTTGGAGGGCGTGACGCTTTACCGCGAAGTCGAGCGCGCCTTCGCCGAAGGCGACCGCGTGCAAATGACCGCCCCAGATCGGCAGCGTGGCGTACCCAATCGGGAGCTTGGCACGATCGTGCGCACCGAGGCGAACGGACGCATGGAGATTCGGTGGGATGCCGGTCGAACGTCCTCGTTCGAGCCAGGCGGGCGCCGACATCTCGATTACGGCTATGCGGTCACGAGTCACAGCAGCCAGGGGCCGACCGCCGGACGCGTCCTCGTACAGGTCGAGGCCGAACGTGCGTGCGAGAAGCTGGTCAACCAGCGATTCGCGTACGTGGCGGTGTCACGCGGGCAGTCCGATGCTCGCATCTTCACCGATGACAAGGTGAAGCTCGCGCGCGTGCTGGATCGCGACGTGTCGCATCGATCTGCGCTGGAGAGAACACCGGGGCAAGTTTCGCGCCAAGGCACCGACCGCCAGATATCCTAGAACGAATCGATTGGTCACACGATGGCCGTCGGTTCTTCATGAGACGACTTTGCTCGGTGGTATCAAGCGTTGCCCTCGCTGCGCTCGGCGGCTTCGCCGCGCTTGACACCGCCTGCGCGCCGTGCGTGGCGTGGCTCTTATCGACGGCCATCCCGCTCACGCCCAGGCGCTCTTCTTTGCTTAAATCGCGTCGTATCGTTCGGTCCCGCCTTGCTAGACCAGCAAGACGCAGCCACTGCCGCTTTCGCCACGAGTGCACATGAGGACCAACGGATCAGCCAGCGGACCGGTGACGCGCCTCTTTCTAGAAGACGGCTGTCACGATGACCGTATCGGTATATGCACCGACAGTCACGTTCTGAAGGGGGAACAGGCGGCCATAGACAGTGCGAGACTGATTTCCGGAAACCAGCCCTGCGGACCAGACCACCGTTCCCGACGTGCCGTCTCCCCAGATCTGCGTGCGTGTGCTGTCGAAGAACAGATTGTAGTTGAGGCGCTCTCCGCTGCGGTTCATCTGGCGCGGGGAAAAAGACGTCGCGAATTGCCCTCGGTTGAGCTGCACCGACACTGTGCCCAGGAGGGTGCAGTTGACGGTGACCGTCGCCGTGCTGTCGACGTTTCCGGTCGCAAACACGTTGTAGTTCCCAAACGCCACCGCGGTCGCGGAGACGGAGCATTGTGCACTCACGTCGCAGACAAACAGGGGCGCCAGACAGATCACGACGGCCGCCAGTAGGGTGCGTGGCAGATTGACACCCGCGCGCCTCACTGTGGGACTACCTCGGGTGATGAGTCGTCCTCATTCTGTACGCATCGCACGAGTCCGAGATCGCGAACGAGGGACGCTGTGACCGGCGGCACGCGCACATGACACGTGAACGCACGGCCCTTGTATCGGCCGATAAGCTTCGCGGGACCTGGCTCGATCCCATCGAAGAAGAACGCGCCGTCGTTCCCGATCGGCGAACGGCTGCCCGGTGCGCCGGCGACGAAGAGATCACCGGAGGCTGGAACGATGCTCGAGCTGTCCGACACGATCACGACGCGCCCGACGACGGGGTTCATCTTCGAGATGCCAAACATGGCGAGACCACCCGCGCGGAATGACGGCGCGACGAGCGCCCTGTCACGCAATGGGTTGAGCGTCAACGGCAGGTCCGCGGGATCGATCGCGAGATCGTTGCCGTAATAGCTGATCACGTCCGGTATGATGAGATCACCGTTTCCGTTCGTTCGCCCCATGAGCTGATTAGTGGAATAGACGCGGACGCCGTGCGCGTCAGGGATTCGCACCAGCGCAAAGGCGTCGTTGACGGGGCGTGTCGCGAAAAGATGGCCGCCGACGCCCACGATCGCTCCACTGAC
>JAIVJN010000135.1 GCA_020200025.1 Acidobacteriota bacterium
GCGGCGGTGGGGTGTCGGTCGCCAGAACCTTCTCAGAATGCGGAGCGGGCGGTCACGGTTTACGTGTCGACTGACCGCGTGTTCTCCGAGCCGGTGCTGCGGGAGTACGAGCGTCGGTCGGGCGTGAAGGTCAATGCGATCTACGACACGGAAGAAACGAAGTCGACAGGGCTCGCGAATCGCCTCATTGCGGAGAAGGCGCGCCCACAGGCAGACGCGTTCTGGTCGAATGAGCCCGTCCGCACGCTTGTTCTGAAGTCGCGTGGTGTGCTCACGCCCTATCGGTCACCCAGTGCAGAGGGCATTCCATCGGCACTCATAGACCCGGAGGGCTACTGGACTGGGTTCTCGGCACGCATCCGGGTAATTGCGTACAACACGAAGCTCGTAAAGCCCGAGGAAGCGCCGCGGTCAATCTTCGATCTCGCAGACCCGAAGTGGCGAGGTCAGGTCGCGATGGCCGATCCGCGATTCGGTTCGACCTCATTCCACGTCGCGGCACTGTATGCCATGGCCGGCGACGAGAAGATGGACGACTTCTTTCGCCGGCTAAAAGCGAACGGCGTGAGAGTCGTCGATGGCAATTCGGTAGTGCGCGATCTGGTCGCTCGCGGCGACGTCAAGGTCGGATTGACGGATACCGACGACGTGAATGTCGCGATCGAGGATGGCCAACCAATCGCGATGGTGTTACCGGACGCTGCAGGACTCGGTGTTCCGGTCATGCCGAACATGGTCTCGCTGATTGCGCACGGGCCCCACGCGGAAGAGGGCCAACGCCTCATCGACTACCTGCTGTCGCCGGATGTTGAGCGTCAGCTCGCTCGATCAGAGGCGGTGCAGATTCCGCTGCACGCCGGCGTCCCTGGTCCAAAGAACATCCCGGCAATCGAGACCTTCAAGCCCATGACGCTCGATTACACCAAGGCCGCTGCCCGTGTGGAGGACGTCACGGGCCGGCTCGCGGGCATTTTGGGCCTCTGAGGGCCGGTTCAGACGAAACCAGGCACGTATGTGGCGATGGCCTTCGAGTCGCACCGTCGTCACCGGCATCGCTGTCGTGCTTTTCCTCGTGTGCTGTGTGCTTCCGGTCGCGTACCTGCTCACGGTTCCGCTGAGCACTGGAGATGTCGCGTATCGCGCTCTGTGGCTTGACGCGCGCCAGCAAGGACTTCTCTGGAATACCGCGCGACTTGGTGTTGGAACAGCGCTTCTCGCCACGGCCTTAGGCGCACCCCTCGGCCTGGCGCTGGCTCGGATCGACCTTCGCGGAAAGGCGCTTCTCCGGATCGTGCTGGCTGCGCCCGTAGTTCTGCCTCCGTATGTGGTGGCGCTCGCGTGGACGTATCTGGGCAGTGGCAACGATCTTTCCGAATGGACGTACAGCTTGCCAGCCGCGGTCGTCGTGTTGGGCCTGGTGTTCTATCCCCTGTCGATGCTGGCGACGGAAGTGGCGCTCCGTCGAATCGACGGACGCCTCGAGGAGGCGGCTGTGCTCAGCGCGCCGCCACACGTGGTGCTTCGGCGCATTACTCTCCCGCTCGCCGCCCCCAGCGTGCTCGCCGCCGCGCTCGTGATCTTCGTCCTGTCAGTCTCCGAGTTCGGCGTCCCCGGGTTGCTGCGTGTTCGCGTCTACACGACCGAGGTCTTTACCGCATTTGCGGCGCTCTACGACTTCAGCCGGGCGGTGCTGCTCGCCGTCCCGCTGCTCGTGTTGTCCCTGATCGTGGCAATGGTCGCTGTCGTCCTCGCTGGCGAGCGTCTGGTGTCTACGCGGCGCGGTTCCGGAATTCGGCCGGCTTTACCGCAGCAGTGGCAGAGACCGGCGGAAGCCGCTGCCATCACGGCAGCGGCGATCGCGTTGGGACTTCCGGTGCTCGTGTTGGCCCGTGAAGCGCTGCGAGCCGAGTCGCTGCCCGCCATCGTTGAAGGCTCCGGAAGCGCGATCGCAAACAGCTTGCTGCTCGCAAGCATCGGGGCGACGGCGGTTGTGGGGGTGGCGGTCTGCCTCGGATATGCTCGCGCCCGAGCTCGCGGCCGTGTCGGACAGTTCGCGGACATCGTCTTCGTCGTGGCCTTTGCGGTGCCGAGCACGATTGTCGGTGTGGGTCTCATCGGGCTCTGGAACCGGCCCGGCTTCGTAGGGGCGTTGTACGGGACCGATGTCATGTTCATCCTCGGGTATCTCGCGCGATTCGTGCCGGTGGCGGCTCTGGCAATCGCGGCAACGATGCGCTACGTGCCGGTGTCTCACGAGGAAGCCGCTGCCGTGAGCGGTGCCGGATGGTTGCGAACGATGGCACGAATCGTCGTGCCGCAGATCCGACTCGGTCTGTTGACCGCGTGGGTGATCGCGTTCGTCCTGGCATTTGGTGAGCTTGGCGTGAGCATTCTGGTCGCGCCCGCCGGCGAGGCCACCCTGCCCATTCGGATCTACACGATCATCGCGAACACGCCGCCCTCGCACGTGGCTGCCTTGGCCCTGCTGCAAACGGCGGTGATTCTCAGCCCGTTGGCGATCTTGGGGATGGCCGTTGCCGCGCGGGAGGGTCGGTGACCGGGGCTGCCGTTGCGCTTCGGAACGTCACGAAGCGCTTCGCGTCACATCTGGCACTCGACGACGTGACACTCACTGTCGCAGCTCGTGAGTCGGTCGTGATCCTCGGGCCCAGCGGGTGTGGGAAGACCACCCTGCTTCGCCTGATCGCCGGTCTTGACGTGCCGGACGAAGGTGAAATCTGGTTGGGGAATGTCCAGGCTGCCGGCCCGCGGCGGAACCTCCTGCCGCCGTACCGCCGTGAGATCGGATTCGTATTCCAGGACCTCGCCTTGTGGCCCCACCTGACCGTCGCGGGAAACCTCCAGTTCGTGCTTGATGCCCTGAAGATTCCTCGAATGGAGCGGAGTCGACGGATCGACGATGCCCTGAAGCTCGTTCGAATCGATGGATTCGCAACTCGCCACCCTCACGAGCTTTCGGGCGGCGAGCAGCAGCGCGTTGAACTAGCGCGGGCACTCGTCGGCAGCCCGCGCCTCCTTCTGCTGGACGAACCGCTGTCCAGTCTGGACGCGGAACTTCGTGCCGCTATGCGCTCGGAGCTGGCGCGCCTCCAGCGAACGCTGGCGTTGACCACCGTCTACGTCACCCACGATCCGGAAGACGCGGCCGTTCTCGCGGACCGAGTGATCGAGATGCGGGCGGGTCGAATCGTTGCGGTGACCGAGCCCAGGCGAACGGAGGAACGTGCGTGAGAACCGGCCATCTTGCGTGCCTCGCATTGGTGCTAAGCGTCGCGCCTGCCTGGGCTCAGGAACAGACAGCGTGTCGCGTTTTGTGTGCGCCGGAGTTCCACGTCGAACCGACGATCACGTTTACAGGTCTGTTCGGCGCTCCTCGAGTGACCGCCGACGACCGCATCGAGACGCGAGAACCGCGTGAGACCGAGTTGGAGGTAATTCTGTCGCTCGGTCTGCCGACGCGCGTACGCTGGCTGGAGTTCACCGTCGAGGCGATCTTCCTGCCCTTCGATCGTGACAGCACGCCGGAGCTGGAGTTCGAAACCAATTTCGGGTGGCTGCCTGGCGAGCGCACGCGAGGCTGGGTCAGCTCGCACTTCGATGTCGTCGATAAGTTCAGTTCGGCTGAGCGTCCGACGGATCGCCGCGCATACACGCACAAGCTGAATCTGGAACTTGACACCAGTGTGTCGATCTTCAACTGGCTCCCGGAGGGGCGCTGGCTCCGCGGCGTCGAACTGGAGGGATCGCTCGACTATGTGGCGACCGGCCTACCAAAAGCCGGTGACATCATCGACGGACGCCGATTCGTGGACAAGGCGAGTCCGTGGTCATTCTCGCTGGTGTTCGTTCTGCCCGTTGCGCCGATGTAATCCAGGCCCGACCTACTTCGCGGCCTGGACCGCACGTGGATTGCTGCGTCGCCGGGCTTGTCGTGATCGACGACAACGGCGACCTTCTCGTCTTTCTGCGCGGTCACCTGGGCATTCGTGACTGGCTTGGCCGAGACCTTCCACGGACCGCCGACAGCTATACTGGAAATGCGCTAAGTGATCGCCGAACATTGGAGGACTTATCACAATCGGCGATTTTGTGACCGACGCACCGCCGTAAATTGTTGATTCTAAACGGAGAGATGCTGGAGCGGTCGATCAGGCACGCTTGGAAAGCGTGTGTAGGGGAAACCCTACCGTGGGTTCGAATCCCACTCTCTCCGCCAGTCCCCTGTTTCGTTGCCTTCGGCAAACATGTCGAAGGGCTTATTGTATGTAGGAGAAAGACTTCCGCGATCGAACGTGCAGTTCGAAAGTAGGATTTTCAGCAGACGCGCCTGTTCCTCGGAATTCTGCCGAATGAACAGAGTATGGGTGTTTTTCGCGAGTTCTAGAATTTTCGAGCCGGTCACCAAATACTCGGCGCTGGCGCGGTCGTGACGGCTCGTCTCACGCCGGATTTCCGCGAGTTCGCCCTGCCACGCCTGCGATTTCCGTGTCCACATCTCGTCGTGATGTTGCCCGCCAAGCGGTCGTCGTACGCGCGATCGAGCTTGTTCTGGACCGCGAGGTGGCGCTGCTGCAGCTGCATGACCGCCGTCCGGTGGAGCCGCTCCTTCTCGGCTTGGCTGGTGCGCAGGGTTTCAGCGATCGCATCGGCGACTTCGGAAGGAATCTGGATGCGGCGTACGACTTCCTCAGTCAGGCTTCATCAGCGTTAGTTCCTCTCCTGCTAGCTCACGCGAACAGTGAC
>JAIVJN010000366.1 GCA_020200025.1 Acidobacteriota bacterium
AAGTTTTGCGGAATGCCGCAAAATTCTTGGCCTACAAGGTCAACGATCCGTGGTCGCCGGACTGATGGTTCGCTCGGTGGCTGGATCGATCCCGACGTCGGCGAAGGCCTCGAGACCGCGGACCACCTCGAAATCGGCGTCGTGCGCGAGACGCCATCGTGTCAACGGTCCCAGCTCGGCGAGTGGGCGGTCGAGGTGGCGGCGGGCGGCCGGCGCGTCGCCGCGCACCGCGAATAGCGTCGCAACGTAGTACCGCGTGAAGGGGTCGTCGGCGCCCGAGGCCAGACGCGCCGAAAATGCCTCGAGGGCGCGTCGGTTGTGCACCTCGGCGGCGTCCTCGTCGCCTTTCCGTGAGTGCGCGGCCCCGAGCTTCTGCTCCACCTCGATGATCGCGCGATCTCTGAGGGCGTGGTCGCTGGCGCTCAAGAAGTCGAGCTCGCGGCGATACTCGGCGATCGCCGCGTCATACTGGCCGCGCAGATAGTGGACGTAGCCCAGCCGCGCGTGTGCTCCGACGACGAGCAGGCCCTGCGTGCCGGACATGGCCTGCTCCTGGAGCTCGGTCGCTGAGCTCGCGGCCCGCTCCGCCTCGTCGAGCCGATTGAGCAGAGCGTAGAGCAAGGCGAGCTGTAGATAGGCATAGCCCGACTCGGGGTTGATCGCCACCGACTCTTCGAGCTCGCGAATGGCGTCGTCGACTCGACCCTTGCCCATCCAATACGCACGACCGAGTGTGCCATGCGCCATGGCGTTGTCCGGCTGCTCCCGCACGACGTCTTCGAGGAGCTGGATGGCGCCGTCGGTATCGCCGTCGGCCATCAGCCCCATCGCCAGCCGCGTCTTGGCTTCCATCATCGTGGGCTTGATCTCCACGGCTTTGCGCAGCAGCATGATGGCTACGGCGTTGAGCGCGGGCAGGCTCAGGAACGAGGCCTTCAACTGGTACGCCGCGCCAAGCCCGGCGATGGCTTCGGCGTAGCCGGGATCCAGCTCGATGGCACGCTCGAACAACGTGATGGCGCGCTCGAACGACTCGCGTCCCGCCAGACGCAAATTGAGCATCGCCCGCGAGTACGACTCGTACGCTTCCACCGACTTCGTCTCGCCCTCTGTGATCGCCGCCACTTCCGAGGAGCCGACCGACAGATCGAGGCTCTTGGCGATCTCGATCACGACCTCGTCCTGCAGCTCGAAGATCTGCTCCATCGTTCCGTCGAGCTTTACGGTGTCGGCCAATCGCCCGGAGAGCACTTCGATGACGTAGGCGGTGATGCGAATGCGGTCGCCCAAATGTTGATAGCCGCCGGTCAGCACCCACCAGGCGCTCAACCGCCGCCCGACGTCGATCGCCTGACGCTCGTCGAGCCCATGACCCACGGCGGTCACATTGCGGAGCTGATCGAAGATCTGCTCGCGGGGAAGGACGGCAAGGCCCTTGACCTTCTTCAAGTCGGCGGTGAGTGTTTCGGCGATACCTTGCCCGATCCAGTCGTCGCTCGGGTTGCCGGTGATGTTCGCGAACGTGAGCACGGCAATCGAGCGCTGCCCATCGACCACGGGGACGCCGCTCAGCGCCGAATCCGCTCGCGACGGCAGCAGCGGCATCGGCGCCGCCGGGTCGCTGAACTCGATCGGCCCGCGCCAGACCATGGAGCGGCGCTGGGCCGCATCGCCGCTGCTCAGGCGCCGCCGCGCGTTGGCCAGATCGATGTAGAGCTCGCGGGCCGATTGATAGCGGAAGTCCGGCTGCTTCTCCAACGCCTTTCGGAGAATCGCTTCGACGTCGGGCGAGACACCGTAATTGTAGCGGGCGATCGCTTCCGGCTCCTGATGAAGGATGTGATCGGCGATGTCGGTCATGCTATTGCCCGTGAACGGCAACCGACCGGCGATCATCTCGTAGAGCACGACGCCGGTGGCAAACAGATCGGCGCGGTGGTCCACGACGGCGCCCGTCAACTGCTCGGGCGACATGTAACTGAGCGTGCCGAGGACGGCGCCGGGCGTCGTGACGCCGGCCAGCGTTCTCAGCTCGTCGGGCTTCGGCGCCGACAGGAACTTCGCCAAGCCGAAGTCGAGCACCTTCACGAGCTGCCGCGGCGTGAGAATGAGATTCGAGCTCTTGATATCTCGATGGATGATGCCGTGACCGTGCGCTTCGTCGAGCGCGTCGGCAACCTGAAGCGCGATGTCGAGACTGTCGCCGAGGGGAATGGGGCCGCGCCCGATGCGCGCCGACAGCAGCTCGCCCTCGACGTACTCCATCGCGATGAAGATCGACTTTCCCTGCTCGACCAGATCGTAGGTGACGGCGATGTGTGGCGATCGGAGGAGTGCGGCGGCTTGCGCTTCGCGAACGAGCCGTGCGCGCGCGTCCGGATCGGCCTGGCCCGCCGAGGCCAGCCACCTTTCAATTATATTTCCCGCGTATGCCCACGTTGGTCCGACGCCTCGGCCTCTGGAGCTCCATTGGAATCGTCATCGGCATCACGATCGGGGGCGGAATCTTCCGCACACCGGCAGGCATCGCCACCCGCGTGCCGGAGCCCACGTTGATGTTGAGCGTCTGGATCATCGGCGGCGTCATCGTTCTGTGCGGGGCGCTGGCGTTTGCCGAGCTCTCGGCGGCGATGCCCGAGACCGGCGGGATGTACGTCTATTTGCGCGAGGGCTGGGGCCGCGCCTACGCCTTTCTCTACGGCTGGTCACAGTTGGTGCTCATCCGCGCGGCAGCGCTCGGCGGCATCTCGTCGGTCTTCGGTGAGTACTGCCTGCGCTCGTTCGGCATCGATCCGGGTCAGCATGCCGATTGGGCCGACTACCTCGCGGCCGCGGCCATTGCGGTTGCGGCTCTGACCAACGTGCGAGGTGTTCAGTTCGGCGCGCTGCTCGCTGGGTTGTCGACGATTGCCAAGTTCAGCGCGCTGAGCCTCCTGGTGCTGGCCTCGTTCGTCCTCGGCGGCGCCAGCGGCGCGAGCTGGCAGCATCTGGCGCCGACTGGCGCGGCCGTGAATCCTCAACTGTACGGCTTGGCGCTCATCTCCGTGTTATGGGCCTACGACGGCTTTGCCGATCTCTCCTTCGCCAGCGGCGAAGTGAAAGACCCGCAGCGCAATCTGCCGCGCGCCATCATTCTCGGCACCGTGGCCATCATCGCCATCTATCTGCTGGCCAACGTCGCCTATCTCTACGTGAATCCTATCGAGAAAGTGCAGACCTCACGCCTCGTGTCCGCCGACACGATGGCCGCCATGTTCGGTCAAGCCGGCGTCGCGTTCATCTCGGTCATCGTCATGATCTCGACGTTCGGATCGTTGATGGGAAGCATGCTGGCCTCGCCGCGCGTGTTCTTTGCGATGGCCGACGATCGGCTGTTCTTTCGCCAGATAGCCAGCGTTCATCCGCGCTATCACACGCCGTATGTCGCCATCCTGCTGGCGTGCGGGTTGGGGATTGCCATGGTCCTGACCCAGACGTTCGAGCAGCTCACCGACACGTTCGTGCTGGCGATGTGGCCGTTCTACGCCCTCAGCGTGGCGGCAATCTATCGCTTGCGTCAGGCCCAGCCGCATCTCCATCGGCCCTACAAGGTGATCGGCTATCCCTACGTGCCGGCGGTCTTCATCATTGCGGCGGTGTACCTCGTGGTCAACGCTCTCGTGACCGACCCCGTATGGACGTCAATCGTTTTCGGTGTCGTGTTGGCGGGATTGCCGGTCTACTATCTCGCGTTCAGGCATGGAGTACCGAGACCGCGTGAGGCTTGAGGTAGACAACTGGAAGATCACGAAGGCCACGATAACCAGAACGTGGCGGCCGACTTTTTAGAACATCCTCGACTGGCATCCGTCGACGACGATCGTCGTTCCGCTGATCCAGCTCGCGCGCGGTGACGCGACAAAGGCGATCACCCGACCAACTTCGTCCGCGGTGCCAAAACGGCCGAACGGGAGCTCCCGCCGGACGAATTCGGCGATCCCCTCGGGATCGACTTGCTGACGCTGGTGCCACGACCCGCCCGGAAAGAGGATCGAACCGGGCGCCAGGCCGACCACTCGGATGTTGTCGCGGGCGAGCTGTTGCGCAAGCGATTTGGTCAGGCTGATCTCGGCGGCTTTCACCGCGTTGTACGTCATCCGGCCACCCGCTTCCCGGCCGTAAATGGAAGAGACGATGACGATGACTCCCGCGCCGCGCCGGCGAAGGTGCGGAACAGCCGGGCGAGACCGACGTTGTTGACGAGAATGTCGAAGCCGCCGAAGGCCTCCACCGCGCGGCCGATGACGCGGGCAACACCTTCGGGCATGGCAACGTTCGCGGCCACCGCGACGATGGTGGCGCCGTGCTGTGAGGCGGTGCGAAGCTCCTGCGCGGCCTCGGCCAGACGCTGCTCGCCACGGGCGCAAATGACCACGTGACAGCCCTCTGCGGCCAGAGCGCGAGCGCTCGCCAAGCCTAGGCCGCGGCTCGCGCCGGTGACGACAGCAACTTTGTCTTCGAGCTCGAGATCCATGTCGAAGCGACCCGGGTGGCCTCGATCTGCCGGGCATACCCGTCTGACGGTTGGCCGACGCCGTTGCCCAGCCCCTTTATTCTTGGCGCCCGCCTCCGTGTGCCGTGTGCCGTCTGCCGTGTCCCTTGTCCCGTGTGCCGTATGCCGTATGTGGGTGCCGTCTACCGATTCAGTCTCGCCGCCCGCCCGTGAGATCGTTCAAGCGCCAATCGAACTCGTGGAACGAGACCGTGAAGCTGTTTCGTCTCAGGTACTCCCGCTCGGTGAAGAGCACGTGCGGTTCGAGCAACGCCAACGCTGCTCGCTCGATGGGGCTTCTCGCCGCATAGGCGACGTCGGCCTTGTCCGCGAACGCCGCCACGAAGGGCGCCTCGCGCCAGGAAAAGATTGGGCTCAGACTGAGGACTCCGGCCGACGTGTCGAGGCGGGCGATCTCCTTCCGCGTCACCGACTCGGCGGCCACCTCGGCGAGCTGATCCTCGAGGTCTGTGCCTGCGAACGCCTCGCTGCGGAGGCGGCCGCCGCCGATTGCCCCCCGACCGAGCGCGAGGAAGACGCGCGGATCGTTGAATCCTGCGAGCACGTCCCGCTCGAGACCGTCGAGTGTCACCTCACGGCCGCCGGCGCGAAACGTGCGACGCTCGAAGGCGCCTGGGATTTGCCGGATACTCGACGCGGGATACTGCGACGCTTTGCCGCGAATGGGATAGTGATCGATCACGGTGCGCAGAACGAAGGCGTTGTAGGCATTCAGCCAAAACGCGGCCTGACGTTCGCGCGGCCACGCCGACAGCTCGCCCGACGACACCGCCCCGAGCGAGGCCACATAGCGGTCGAGCTTCACGCGACTACTCTTGAGCGCGTTGTAATAGACGAACCCGTCACGCACGTTCACGTCGAGAATTTCGTCCAGCGGTCGGTGCAAGGGATCGGACAGCGTCGACGGCTCCTGCGCGCCGAGCGACGCGGCCAGGCACAGCACCGCGAGCGGGAAAGTCCTGCGCATGCACAAAACTATAGCCGAGACAGGAACGTCGAGAGCACGGCGCCGAACTCGTCGGCGCACTCGAGGCTGCTCAGGTGGCCGGCGTTCGCGATGACGACAAGCGTCGCGCCCGGAATGGCATCGGCGATCCTCTGCGCTTCCGCGACCGGCGTGACGTGATCCTCGCTCCCCACGATGACAAGTGTAGGGACCTGGACGCCGGCGAGTTGAGGGGTGGCGTCGGGCCTATCCATCAGGCGGGCAATCGCCCGTTGAATGGCCGGCGCCGATTGCTGCTCGATCAAGCGCCGTACGCGATCCTCCAGGTCCGGACGTTCGCGCCGCGAGGCCGACCCGAGCAGCTTGGGCAACATCTCGCGCGCGATAGCCGGCGGTCCGCCGCGATCGAGTAGGGCCAGCATGTGCTGGCGGTTCGCCCGCGCCTCGGGCGAGTCGGCGCCGGCCTTGGTGTCGGCGAGGACCAGACCCTCGATCAAAGCGGGCGCACGGCGCAGCACGGCGAACGTCACGTAGCCGCCCATCGACAGTCCGCCGACGACGGCGTGCTCGATACCGAGCGCGCTCAGCAGATCGATGACATCGGCCGCATAATCGTCGATGGACGGCTCACCGTCGCCATCGACCAGCGGGGATCCGCCGAAGCCGCCGAGATCCGGCGTGATGAAGCGCCACCCGGGGGGCGCCGTCTCGAGCTGCGGCTCCCACATCGCCGCGGCCAGCGGAAACGCGTGGATCAACACCGCGACTCGGGCATCAGCGGCGTCTGGCGACGAGTCGAGATAGCTGAGGGTTCGCGATCCGAGGTGAACGTCGTGTCGATGCATGCGCGGCGATCATAGAGGAAAACGAAACCCGGTTTCGTTCTCCCCTACCAGCCTCGACTAGATTTCGATGGCCCCGCCCCGGGCGCGCAGGTGGTCGCGGAAGGTGTGATCGGGGTCGTCGCGCCGCTTGGCCAGATAAGCCTCGAGATCCAACTGGGTGCGAAGCAATGCCCCTTGAGTGAGGCGCGCCGCCTGCGCCTGCTCGCGCGCGGCAATATCTCTCGCGCTCGCAATCACGCGCGCGCTGTCGGCCGCCGACACGAACACCACCCCATCATCGTCGGCAAACACCACCTCGTCACGCGTCACGGTCGCACGGCCGACCGTTGCCGCCTCGAGGGCGTGGCGCGAACGGCTGCGGAGCTCCTGCGGGCCCACCGGATAGGTGCCCAGCGACCACACCGGGATGCCGATCGATTGGATGGCCGCGGTGTCGCGATGAGCACCCCACACGACGATGCCAGCGAGACCGGCCATGTGGGCTTCGCCAGCGACGAGATCGCCGATGCATCCCTCGTCGAGCCGCCCGGTATTGTCGATGACCAGGACGTCACCCGCGCTCGCAAGTGCGACCGCCTCGAGAAACACGTCGACGCTGCCGGCATGATGGGCCGGACAGACACGACCGGCCACCTTGAGGCCGACGACGATCGGCTTCAGACCAGGCGGGCCTGAGCGCACAGGCAGTTGCAGCGCCGTGCACGCGTCGGCGATGAACGGCGTGGTCCAATCGAAGCCATCCAACAGGTGGGTCGCGAACGACACAAGTGTCTCCTGGTATCTCGAGAAGTGGGCCACCCGCCGCGGACCGGCCCGCTCCGCAGATTACTCGATGAGCGTAATGTACGACAGTCCTTCCCCGCGCCTACCGCGGAACGACGCGCGGTGGTCGAGGGAACTCTGAGCGTCCTGGCACCGTCAATCGAGCGGACGCCACACACCGTACAATCTGCGCAGTGGTGATTGAAGCAGAGAGCGGGCTGTACTGCCCCGCTGGAGATTTCTACATCGACCCGTGGCAGGCTGTGCCGCGTGCCCTCATCACGCACGCGCACGGCGATCACGCGCGGCCCGGCAGCGCCGCCTATCTTTGCGCGGCACCCGGAGAGGCGCTGCTACGGCGTCGGCTGGCCTTCGATGAGACCAGCCCCCCGCCGCAAATCGAGGCCGTGGCCTACGGCCACCGGCTTCGACTCGGCGATGTCACGATCAGCTTTCATCCCGCCGGTCACGTGCTCGGCTCGGCGCAGATTCGGGTCGAAGGCGCCGACGGCGTCTGGGTACTATCGGGCGACTACAAGCGCGCGGCCGACCCGACGTGCGAGCCTTTCGAAGTCGTCGCTTGCAACACGTTCGTCACCGAGTCGACCTTTGGCCTGCCCATCTATCGGTGGGATTCAACCGAGTCCGTGGTCACCGAGATGCTCGAGTGGTGGCAGCAGAACGGTGCCTCGGGGCTCACATCCGTGCTCTTCTGCTACACCCTGGGCAAGGCCCAGCGGGTGCTCGCCGAGCTTGCACGCGTCACCGACCGTCCCGTGCTCGTGCACGGCATGATGGTGGGCACCATCGACCTCTATCGACGGTCTGGCGCCCGCATGCTGGCAACGACGACGCTGGTCGACCGGCCCCGAGGCAGGTCGTTGGCGGGCGAGCTCGTGCTGGCGCCCCTCAGCGCACGCGGTACGCCCTGGATGCGCAGGCTCGGCGATCTGTCCGACGCCTTCGTCTCCGGCCTGATGCGGGTTCGCGGTGTTCGGCGACAACGGGCGTTCGATCGCGGGTTCGTGCTGTCCGACCACGCCGACTGGCCGGCGCTGCTCGAGACGATCGCCGAGACCGGCGCGGCCCGCGTGCTCGCCTCGCACGGCCACGCCGAGCCGCTGGCGCGCTATCTGTCCCAACAGGGCCTCGAGACGGGCACGATTCGAACGGCATGGGAAGCTGAAGGCGGCTCTCGAGTCGATGACGCCGGATGAGACGCTTCGCCGATCTCTTCGACGCCATCGACCGCACGACATCGACCAACGCCAAGGTGTCGGCGATGACCGCCTACTTCCACGCTGCACCACCCGGCGATGCGGCGTGGGCGGTCTTCTTCCTCACTGGGCGCCGCTTGAAACGGCTGGTGCCCTACGCGGCGATTCACCAGTGGGCGATCGCGGCCACCGGGCTGTCGCCGTGGCTGCTGGAAGAATGCTATGCGGTGGTCGGCGACGGCGCCGAGACCATCGCCCTGATCCTCGATCAAGTACCGAGCGTCGCAGCCGAGCCCTCGAGTCTCTCGACGTGGGTCGAACGCGTGCTCGCTCTCCGCACGATGGATTCAGCGGCGCAGAAGGCACAGGTTCTCGGCTGGTGGCGGGGGCTGGACCGGCGCGAGCGGTTTCTGCTCTTGAAGTTGATCACGGGCGAGCTGCGGCTGGGGGTGTCGCAGCCTTTGGTCATCCGCGCGCTCGCTGCCCGTTCTGGTCTGCCAGCGCCGACCGTCGCCGCCAGGCTCACGGG
>JAIVJN010000367.1 GCA_020200025.1 Acidobacteriota bacterium
CTCCTGCGCGGATTCAAGATCGACAACGTGCGCCAGCAACTGCTCGTGACGCAGATCAGCCAGGACATCGCCGAGGAGAACGTCCGGGGCACGGTGGCGGCGACCATCGCGAACGTGCGCAACGCATACTGGGACTTGGTCTTCGCGCGTAGCGCCGTCGACGTCGCGCGCCGATCGCTGCAGCTCGCGGAGAAGCTGGTCGAAGACAATCGGGTGCGGGTCGAAATCGGCACCCTTGCGCCCATCGACATCGTGCAGGCAGAAGTGCAGGCGGCCAACAACCAGCAGACATTGGCCCTCGCCGAGGCGACGCTGCAGACGGCCCAGCTCTCGCTCAAGCGGTTCCTCGTCAACGGAACCGAAGATCCGTTGTGGGTCCAGGAGATCCTGCCGGTGGACCTGCCCTCGCTGGCACCGCCACCTGCCGATCTCGAGGGGTCCATTCGAAATGCGCTCTCGCGGCGCACCGATTTGCAGAACGCACGCAAGAACATCGACAGCACCGACGTCTCGATCCGCTTCTTTCGTAATCAGGCGCTCCCCGCGGTCGACCTGTTGGCCACGTACGGCGCTCAGGGAATCGGCGGAAATTTCCTCGACCGCACCCCTGGCATCGGCGGACAGGTGAACACGATCATCCCCGGCAGTTACGCCGACGCGCTCTCGGTCTTGGGGGCGCGCGATTACCCGAACTGGAACGTGCAGTTCACGGTCTCGTATCCCATCGGTGCCAGCCAGGCGGACGCCCAGTACGCGCGCGCACGCGTGCAGCGTCAGCAGGCGGTCACGCGCTTGCGCGCCCTCGAAGTGCAAGTGGCCGCCGAGGTCGCCACGGCGGCGCTCACCGTGCAGAGCAACCTGAAGCGCATTGACGCCGCCCGCGCCGCGCGCGAGCTCGCTCAGCAGCAGCTCGAAGCCGAGCAGAGCAAGTTCGAGGTCGGCATGTCGACCAATTTCTTCGTCGTGCAGGCGCAGCGCGATCTCGCCAACGCTGAGAACGTCGAGCTCCGAGCTCTATCCGACTATCGCAAGTCGCTCGTCACATTCGAGCGCTCACAGGAAGCCCCTGCGGGCGGTGGCACCGGCACCGGTGCCGGGAGCAACACCAACACAACGACGGGCACGGGCAACACGACGACCGGGACGGGCGCTGGCGCGGGTGGTACGGGCGGCCCCGGCGGGGCCCAATAGGCGCGCGCGGACCGACTGGATTGGGAGAGAGCAGGACCTGCATGCGGAAGATCGTCATTTTCGTTCTCGTGGTAGCCGTGGCAGTCGGCGCCGCCGTCTACTTCGGCCTCTTCTCGCGGGAACAGGCGGCGGCTGCCGCCGGACGCGGAGCCCCGGGCGGCGCGCCCGGCCGGCAAGGCGCACCGGGGGGCGGAGGCGGCGGCTTTGGCGGACCCGGCGGCGGAATGGCTCAGTTCCGGCCCCCGATGAGCGTCGAGGTCGGCAAGGTTTCGCGCGAGAAGATTAGCTCCACGATGACGGTCGTGGGCAATCTCATCGGTCAAGCGACGGTCGAAGTCGTGCCGCGCACCGCCGGTCGGCTCGTTTCGATCAACGTCAGGCTCGGCGACCCGGTCACGCAAGGCCAGATGCTCGCGAAGATCGAGGACAACGAGATCATCGAGCAGGTGCGCCAGGCCGAGGCGGCACAGAATGTCGCGCTGGCCACCATCCGACAGCGAGAAGCGGATCTCGCCCTCGCCCAAACGAACGTCGAGCGCTCGCGTAACTTGTTCGGGCGACAGCTCCTCCCACGCCAGACGCTCGACGACGCGGAAGCGCGCTATCAAGCCGCCATGGCGCAACTCGATCTCGCCCGTGCGCAGCTCGCCCAGAATGACGCCCGCCTGCAAGAACTGAAAATCAACCTGGCCAACACGCGCGTGACGTCGCCGGTCACGGGCTTCGTGTCCAAACGTGCCGTCGATCCCGGCGCGTGGGTGTCGCAGCAGGTCCCCATCGCATCGGTCGTGGCAATCGCCACCCTCCGGCTCGTCTCCAACATCGTCGAGCGCGACCTGACGGCAGTCAACGTCGGCGATCCCGCCATCGTCGAAGTCGATGCCTATCCCGGTGAGAAGTTCTCGGGACGGATCGCCCGAGTCTCACCGGTCCTCGATCCCGCCACTCGTACCGCCGAGATGGAAGTCGAGGTGCCGAACCGTGATAATCGGCTCAAGCCGGGCATGTACGCACGCGTGGCGCTTACCGTCGACGAGCGCGCGGACGCACTGGTCGTCCCGCGGCCGGCTGTGGTCGACTTCGAAGGCAAACGCGGCGTGTGGACGCCGAGCGACGACAACAAAGCGCGATTCGTGCCGGTGGAGCTGGGCATGGAAGCGCCGGAGCGGGTCGAGGTGATCAAGGGCTTGAAGGAAGGGGACCAAGTCGTGGTCGTCGGTGCCGCGTCGCTGAGGACCAACGACACCCTGATGATTCCCGGACGGGAGCGAGGCGCCGCAATGGGCGGCGATCCCGCGAGTCCACGTCCCGACCCGGCAGGCCGGAAACCGCAAGGCGAGGGTGGGCGGCCGCAGGGTCGTGGACCGAGCTAGGGTCAGCAACAAACGTCGGCGCACGACGAACGCACAACGCGAAGAGGAACGAGGAATCCGACGATGAGCATTCCGCGGCTGGCTATCGAACGCCCGGTGACCATGTTCATGATCACGTTCGTGGTCATTCTCCTGGGCGCGATCTCTTTGACTCGCCTGCCGGTCGACCTGATGCCGGACACGCAGTTCCCCAGCATTACGGTGCGCGTGAACTACGCAGGGGTCGGCCCGCTCGAGATGGAGGAGCTCGTCACGCGACCCATCGAGCAGGCGGTCAGTGCG
Organism: Acidobacteriota bacterium; assembly: GCA_020200025.1. GTDB lineage: Bacteria > Acidobacteriota > Vicinamibacteria > Vicinamibacterales > UBA2999 > JAIVJN01. Next base: position 2,847 of record JAIVJN010000367.1, read on the forward strand.
GTCGCCGGCCTGGATCAAATCAACTCGACCTCGGCTGAGGGTTCGAGCATGGTCCGCCTGATGTTCACGTGGGGGACCGATCTGGCGGAAGCGGCCTCCGAGGTCCGGACACGCGTCGACCGCGTTCGCGCTCGCCTGCCCGAGGACGCCGATCCGCCCATCATCTACAAATTCGATTCCACGGCCATGCCGATCATGGGCATCGGCGTCGAAGGTGACTACGATGCGGTCACCCTGCGCGAGCTGGCGCAGAACGACTTGTCTCCGCGACTCGAACGCGTCGCCGGTGTCGCCGCAGTCACCATCGACGGCGGTCTGCGCCGCCAGGTGCACGTCGATCTCTCGCGCGAGAAGATCACCGCACTCAACCTGTCGGTCGATCGTGTGGTCCAGATTCTCCGCACCGAGAATCAGAACATTCCGCTGGGCGAGGTGGATGAGGCCGACAGGACGCTTCTGCTGCGTAGTCCCGGACAGTTCACCAACATCGACGAGGTGAAGAACCTGGTCGTGCTGACGCGCGCCGGGGTGCCTGTTTATCTCAGAGACATCGCCGAGGTCAGCGACGCGACCGAGGATCGGCGCTCGTTCACACGCATCAACGGTAAGCCGGGCATTCGGATGCGGGTCACGAAGCAGTCGGGCACCAACACGGTGCAGATTGCCGAAGGCACGCGAGAAGAGATCGAGCGCATCAATCGTGAGGTCCCCGGTGTTCGCCTGAACGTGCTCGACGATCAGTCGGTGTTCATCGATCGGTCGATCAACAGCGTGCGGGAGCACGCCATGATCGGCAGCGCGCTCGTCATCGCAATCATCTTCCTGTTCCTGCGCAACCTCAAGTCGACGCTCATCATCTGCACGTCCATCCCGATCTCGGTAGTCGGCACCTTCGCCTTGCTCTACTTTGGCGGGTACACGCTGAACACGCTCACCTTCGGCGGCCTTGCGCTCGGCATCGGCATGATCGTCGACGCCGCCATCGTCGTGCTCGAGAACACGTATCGACATCTCGAGATGGGCAAGGATCGCGTCACCGCCGCCATCGACGGCAGCGAAGAGGTGTGGTCGGCGATTCTCGCCTCCACGCTGACGCACATTGCCGTGTTCGTGCCGATGCTCTTCCTTACCGGTATCTCGAGCATCATCTTCGGCCAGCTCGCCGCCGTGGTCTCGTTCTCGCTGGCGATGTCGCTCTTCGTCGCGGTGACAATCGTGCCGGTGCTCTGTTCACGTCTGCTCGATCCGCCCGACCACGGCCTGAACAAGACCGGCCCCATCGCCGCGTTGAACCGCTGGGGCGACCGGATGCTCACGGGGCTCGACAACGTATATTCGCGTACCCTGCATGCGGCGCTGCACCATCGCCCGACCATCTTCGGCGTGGGTTTCGCGCTCTTCACCGTGGCGGTGCTGCTGCTGCCCCGCGTCGGCTTCGAGTTCCAGCCGACGACCGACGAGGGCGAAGTGACTGTGGACGCCGAGCTGGCGGTCGGCACGCGCGTCGAGCTCACCGAAGCCGTGCTCCTGCGATTGGAACAGGTCATCCGTGACACCGTGCCGGAAACCGTCATGCTCATCACGCAGGGGGGCGGCGGCGGCATGGGCGGCTTCGGCAACCAGTCCAGCCATCGCGGCAGCGTCCAGGTGCGCCTCCTCCCGCGCACCGAGCGCGAGCGCTCCAATGAAGAGATTGCGATAGCCCTCCGCCGCGACCTCTCAGGGCTGCCCGGCGTCATCGTCCGGGCCCGTCCATCGGGCGGCCAGCAGATGCGTGGGATGCCGGGCGGCGGTGGCGGCGATGCCCGGCTGTCGGTCGAGATTCGCGGCCACGATTTCGCGTCGATCGCGATAAAGCAGCGCTGCTGGGGATGACGGTGACCGGTGTCGCCGAGACGATTCGCACCAACGTGGCGGGCACACAAGCCGCCATGTTCCGCGAGGCCGGCAACGAGTACCCGATTGTGGTCCGGTTGCGTGAAGAGGATCGCCGTCAAGTTGGCTCGGTCGGCGACGTCCTCCTGAGCACACCGGCCGGTCAGGTGCTACCCGCCAAGAACGTCATGGTGCTGGACCGCGACACAGGTCCAGTGCAGATCGAGCGCCAGAATCAGGAGCGCATGATGCGCGTCAGCGCCGAGAGCGAAGTCACGCTGAGCCGCGCCGTGGAGGCGATTCAGGCTCGCTTGCCGGAGATCAATGTGCCTCAGGAGTTCGCCGTGGGTTTCGGCAACGAGGTCCAGGAGCAGGAGCGCTCGTTCCGCGAGCTGCAGCTCGTCCTCATCCTCGCCATTGTGCTCGTCTATGCCGTCATGGCGTCACAGTACGAGTCGTTGCGCGACCCGTTCATCATCATGTTCTCGATTCCGCTTGCCGCAATCGGCGTCGTCGGCGCACTGCTGCTGACGAACACTCCCTTCAGCATGCAGGCCTATATCGGCGTGATCATGCTCGCCGGCATCGTCGTCAGCAACGCCATCTTGCTGGTGGACTACGCCAACACGCTGCGCCATCGCGACAAGCTCCCCATCAGGGAAGCGATCGAGACCGCCGGCCGGCACCGCCTTCGTCCCATTCTCATGACGTCTGGCTGCACTGCGCTCGGCCTGGTGCCCATGGCGCTTGGCATCGGCGAAGGCGCCGAGCTGCAAGCGCCGCTCGCCCGCGTCGTCATCGGCGGCTTGTTGACCTCGACGCTGATCACGCTGGTATTCGTGCCGGCGATGTACACACTGTTCGAAGAGGGCTGGCGCGGGATGTTCCGCAAGGGTGGACAGGCGCCAAGCGAGGCGCATTAGCGATCACGGCAACCGGTTGCTCTCGTGAATCATCAGAGCAACCCGGTTGCTGTCTCGGAAGGCTTGGAGACCTGAAGGCTCGGAGTCGGACAGCCGACCTTGTGACCCCACCTTCAAGCCTCCAGGCCTTCAAGCCCTCCGACTATCAGGTCTGGTCCAGCTCCCGGAGAAGCTCCTCGACGGTTCTCCCTGTTTCCGGGTCCACCCAATCAGGCGCGATGTCCGCCAGCGGTTCGAGGACGAAGCGGCGAGCACGGAAGCGCGGATGCGGGACGCGGAGGCCTGGCTCGTCGACGACGACATCGCCGTAGAGGACCAGGTCGAGATCCAGCGTCCGAGGCGCATTCGGGAATGGCCGCTCGCGGCCAGCGTCGAGCTCGATCTGCTGGAGCGCCTCGAGCAGGCGCTGCGGAGAGAGCGACGTGCGTCCCACGAGCGCACCATTGAGAAAGCGCGGCTGAGCAGGGGCATCGACTGGCTCGGTGTCGCGCCAGGGCGAGACGCCAACGTCGGTGAGAAGCTCGCGCAGCCGGCCCACGGCCCAGGCGAGGGTGGCGGCTCGGTCGCCCAAGTTCGCGCCGAGGGCGAGCGCGACGGCGTAAGAAGAAACCGGGGTTTGTTTTCGCACGCGACCCGAAACGAAACCCGGTTCGTTTTTACTCCACCCAGCGCTTCGGCAACACCCGACCAACCCGCTCGTGGATTGCCATCGGCGTGCCGAGCAGGTCGGTGCGGCCGGCGGCAGCGAGCTCGAAGAAGCGCCGCTGCTCGAGCATCTCGTTGAGCATCACATTCAACATGCCTTTGTGCCGGGCATGGGTGACATCGTCGATGCGCGGCCGCCACTTGTCGACGAACGCCTGATTGAGGCGCGCATCCTCGGCCGCGACTGTGCTCGTCTCGGTGCGCGTGGGAACGGTTGCGGGCGGCGGATCGGCCGGAATCTCGCCACCCTGTGCGACGATGGCGTGGCGCAACCAATAGACGTGCGTCTCCTCACGGTTGAGGACGTACTGGTACGCGTTGTTGATGTCGTATTGCCCCATCACCACGGCGGAAGCTTCGTGACGGACGAGCAAGCCGAGACGCTCGACGTAGCACTCGGTGAGGAGCTGTTGCAACTCGCTCGTGGTCACGCCTTCTGCTTTTCCTTGCAGGTAATGCAGACCCGGGTCCAGGGGATGGCGTTCAATCGCGCTTCGGCAATCGGCTCGCCGCAATCACGACAGAGGCCGAACGTGCCCTTCTCGATGCGCACCAAGGCCTCGTCGATCGCTTGGAGAATTTTGGCGTCGGTCTGTTTCAGCCGAAGCTGAATGTGGACTTCGTTGTTACCCGCCGCCTGGTCGGCCATATCTCCCTGCCGGCCGTTGTTGTGCTCCATCGAGGACTGCAGCGGCTTCAGGCCGGCGCCCTGACTGAGCTCCGAGCGTTTGTGGAGGAGCGCCTCCCGAAAGGTCGCCATGTTCATCGACTTGCACTCCTACAGGCCCGCTTTTCTCGCTGCGGGCGAACACCCGATCATACCATTTCCTCATGCGTGAGGCGGATGACGCCTCACCTCATGACGCATGGAAACCGGTGCTCTGCCTGGCGCCGCGGCCGCGCGACGGGTGCATCATTCTGCACGTAACGTGGCCAGCGGCTTTCGCTGCAACACCTCCCATGAGGCAGCCACACCGACGACCGAGACGAGAACCGCGCAGACCGCGATGCCGGTGAGGATGATCGACGGCAAGGGCCGCCACGGCACGTCGAGCGCGAAGCGACTGATGGCCCAGGTCAGCGCGAGAGCGCCGACCGATCCGATCGTGCCGGCGAGGGCGCCCAGCACTCCGTACTCGAGAACGAGAATGCTGGCGATCACGCGCCGCGTCGCGCCAAGCGTCTTGAAGATCGCGGCTTCGTAGACGCGCCGGAACTTCGTCATCGCCACGGCACCGATGAGAATCATGAGGCCGCTCAGCACGACCAGTGTGCCGACGACACTGATCGCCAGCGTGACGTTGTCGACGAT
>JAIVJN010000136.1 GCA_020200025.1 Acidobacteriota bacterium
GGGTGGAACTGTACGAACTCCATGTCGACGAGATCGGCACCCAATCGATAGGCGAGCGCGTGTCCGTCACCGGTGCCTTCCCAACTGTTGCTCGTAATCTTGTAGGCTCGACCGACACCTCCGGTCGCAAGCACGATCGCCTTGGCCGCGAAGACATGGAAACGTCCGCGCTCGCGGTCGTAACCGAGCACACCCGAGACGCCGGATTCGTCGCCGAGGAGCGCAGTGACGGTGTACTCCATGTGAACGGTGACACCGAGATCGATCGTATGGTCCTGGAGCGTGCGAATCAGCTCGAGTCCCGTGCGGTCACCGACGTGCGCCAACCGCGGATAGCGGTGACCGCCGAAGTTGCGCTGCAGGATGCGTCCGTCCGGCGTCCGATCGAAGAGGGCGCCCCAGGCTTCGAGCTCGCGCACGCGATCGGGCGCTTCCACGGCGTGGATCTCGGCCATGCGCCAATTGTTGACGTACTGTCCGCCGCGCATGGTGTCGGCGAAATGGACCTGCCAATTGTCGCGCTCGTCGACGTTGGCCAGGGCCGCGGCCATCCCGCCCTCGGCCATCACGGTGTGCGCTTTTCCCAGCAGCGACTTGCAGATGAGGCCGACCGTCACGCCGTCGTTGGCGGCTTCGATGGCTGCGCGCAGGCCCGCACCGCCGGCGCCCACCACGAGGACGTCGTAGACGTGCGTTGCGTAAGCGGCCATCAGAGGAGCCTCAGGTCGGTCCAGATCCCCATGGAGCAGAGGCGGACGTAGAGATCGGCGAGCGCCACTGAGAACAAGCTGCACCAGGCGAAGAGCTGATGCCGGCCGTTGAGGGCAGTGGAGCACGAGTAGCAGGCGTCCCGTACCGACGAGGCCGAGATTTCGTCGTGTTGGCCGCCGACGAGATGCCGCATCGAGTGGCATCCCAACGTATAGCTGGTGAGGAGCACGACGTTCACGGCCAGGACGAGCGTCCCGATGCCGATGCCGAATTCGGTCGCGCCGCCGGCCGGATCGACGAATCGCGTCGCGAGCCACACGTCATACGACAGAAGGAACAGGAAGAGGATGGCGACGTAGAGAAAGTAGCGGTGCACGTTCTGCAGGATGAGCGGAAAGCTGTTCTCACCACGATAGTGCGTCCGTGGCTCCCCAACGGCGCACGAGGGCGGATCGAGCCAGAATGCCCTGTAGTACGCACCGCGGTAGTAGTAGCACGTGAAACGGAAGAGGCCCGGAAAGGGAAGAATCAGCAGCGCCGGCGAGAAGGGCACGAAGCCTGGCCACCAGCCCGGCATGGGCCCGAACCATGCGTGCGGCGACTCGCCAAAGAGCTCGGGTGCGTAAAACGGAGAAAGGTAGGGGCCGTAGGTATAGTGCTCCCCTTGGAACGCCGCCCACGTGGCGTAAACAACAAAGGCCGACAACCCGACGAACACGACGAGCGGAGTGACCCACCACGTATCGCGGCGCGACGTCGCGCCGACGCCACGCGGGGCCAACGTCACCGGAATCACCTGCATGAAGCCGCCTCCGGACGGTAGGAGTAGACGAAAAAAAACTGCCCTACCATACATGAATTCGTGGCGGAGGTGCACCGGCAGCCCCGAGCCCGAGCCGTTATGACAGTTCTCATCGACTGAGCGTATCACCGCGCTCGCGACGCGGCGCGCCTCGCCCCTCCCGCTTATGATCGCAGCAAATGCTTGACGGCCAGGTCTACGCACGAATTGGGGAGGACGGGTTCACCAGGCTGATACGCGCCTTCTACGCACAGGTGCCGGCTGATGACATCCTCGGTCCGATGTATCCGGCTGACGATCTGTCTGGCGCCGAACAGCGTCTGCGTGAGTTCCTGATGTATCGCTTCGGCGGTCCGACAAGCTACGTCGACCAACGCGGCCATCCTCGACTTCGCATGCGCCACAGTCGCTTTGCCATCGATAGCCCGGCGCGCGACCGATGGGTGACCCTGATGGACCGTGCTCTCGAGCAGGCGGCACTGCCCGACGACGCGACCGAGCGGCTGCGCGAGTTCTTTCATGACACGGCGACGTTCATGATGAATTGCTGATCGGGTGCGACAGATGCGGCGGGTGCCACGAGTGCGGCAGGTGCGACGGGTGCAGCAGATGCGCCTTGCCAGGTGCGGCGGCCGGGTATGCGCCAGCGATAGACGCGCGCCAGGAGGAGTGGCGAAAGTGTCAGCGGCCGGCGTTGCGGATGCGCTCGATCTTGCGGTCGCGGTCGTCGTTCAAGTGGCTGACGTCGCGACGATACTCCGCCTCGAGCTTCTGGCGCTCTTCGGGCTGCCAAACGGCTGCCATCTTGGAGCTGTGCAGAATTTCTACTTGCGCCAGGCCCGCGGCATGCACCCGCCGGGCTTCGGCGATGGCCGCCTTCTGCTCGTCGCTCAGGACCGACTCGGAAGCGCCGGTCTCTTCGTCTTTGCGTCGGAGCCGCTCCATGGCCAGCTCGATCGCGCTCTTGGGAGCCTCGTTATTCATGGTCGCGACGGACGGTATGGTAAGTGAGTCATTGAGCTGAGACGACGTGACGCCAGGTCGGAACAGGGGCGGGTCACTCGACAGCCGCCGAGCCCGACGCACGCAACAGCCCTCGCCGGCACTCCATCCATCATACCTACAAGTGACCGAGCGGTACGTGCGGGCCTTCACGGCCCGCGTTTGGCGCACCGTAAAGGTGCGCCCTACACTAGATCAAGTGAGCTCCGGTCTAGCTCTCTGACTCCCTCATTCCCGCATTCCCGCATTCCTTCATTCCCTCATTTCCCGTATCCCCTCCCCCTGACGACCCGTCCCGGCGTCGCCCCTGTGTGCTCGCCGTCGCGCAAGACCGGCACTCCGTTGACCAGCACGTGCACGACGCCCGTGGAGTACTGATGCGGCTTGTCGAAGGTGGCGTGATCGCGAATCGTTCCCGGATCGAAGACGACGATGTCCGCCATCAAGCCGGGAGCGAGCCGTCCGCGGTCGCCGAGGCCGAGGTTCTCGGCGGGCAACGCGCTCAACCGGCGAATCGCCTCTTCGAGCGGCACCAGCTTCTCGTCACGCACGTAGCGTCCGAGCCAGCGCGCGAAGTTGCCATAGGCACGAGGGTGAGGGCTCGAGCGGAGGAACGGACCTTCGGGCGCGAGCGAGCCGGCGTCGGAGCCGAAACTGACCCAGGGACGCTTCAACTGCGTGCGCAAGTTGTCGTCCGACATCAGGAAGTACACCGCCTCGACGCGGCTGCCGTCTTCGATGACGAGATCCATCGCCGTCTCTTCGGGGGACCGTCCGCGCATGCGTGCCACCTCCGCGAGCGTCTTGCCCGTCAGCGGCTTGAGCGCTTCGCTCTTGAAACCAACGAGCAACGTGCCGTCCGGTCCAGCACCGGTGAAGAAGTTCTCCCACTCGTTGGTGGGCGTCGTCATCTCCTTGCGCAGCCGCCGTCGGATCGCCGGGTCTTTGAGGCGCTTCACCCACGCGTCGTAGCCGCCCTCCTGGACCCACGGCGGCATCGTGGCCGCCAGGCCTGTGGCGCCCGCTGGATACGTGTACATGTTCGCGGTGATGCGCAGGCCGGCGTCGCGAGCGCTCTCGACCTTCTGCAACGCCTCGTCGACTTTGCCCCAGTTGTCACGTCCCGCCGCTTTCAGGTGATAAATCTCGGCAGGCACGTTGGCCTCGCGGGCAATCGTCACGAGCTCGTCGATGGCCTCGAGGAGCCTCGCACCCTCGCTGCGCATGTGCGAGATGTACATCCCACCAAATTCGGCGGCGGCGCGGCAGAGCTCGATGAGCTCGGGCGTCTTCGCGTAGAACGCAGGCGCATAGATCAGAGACGATCCCACGCCGAGAGCGCCTTCGCGCATGGCGTCGCGAACGAGCGCCTTCATGCGCTCGAGCTCGTCGTCGGTCGGCTCACGATCCTCGTAGCCGATCTCGTGAATGCGCACCGTCGTAGCGCCGACGAAGGAGGCGACGTTGGTCGAGACGCCCCGTTTCTCGAGGACAGAGAGATACTGGCCCAGGGTCTGCCACGTAATCGGAAACTTCAGATCGCCCTGGGCCGCGAGCTGCTCTTCGCGCATGCGATCGTTCAAGGGGCCCATCGACCACCCCTCGCCGAAGACCTCGAGAGTAACGCCCTGCCGGATGTCGCTCTGCGAGCGGCCATCGACGAGCAGCGGCTCGTCGGCCCAACTCAGCATGTTGATGAAGCCTGGTGCGACGGCAAGGCCCTTGACGTCAATCGTGGTCCTCGCGCGGACATCGTCGAGGGCTCCGACGGCGACGATGCGGTCACCCGCGACGGCGACCCCACCCATCACCGGCGGACCGCCGGACCCGTCGTAGACGCGACCGTTGATAAGGGCGAGATCGACCTCTGGCTGCGAGCGGCAGGAGGCGAAAGCGAGGGCAAGCGACAGGAGAACAGATGGGTGCGCGCGCATGGCGCGACTATATATCGCGCCTCAATATTCGCCTCGTCCGATACGATGCTTGACGCCCCCGACGCGGCGCCCAGCCGGTGCCGCCGCGTGAGTCGGCGTGGGTCGATGTCGGCGATGGCAGGTGGACCGCGACAGGCGTCAGACGTGCTTGACCTTTTGGTAGCCTTCCGGGTCGACAACCTCGTCGCCGGGCTCGATGTGTGTTCTCGGATGTTTCCAGTTGCCGGTGTGGCTTTCATTGTGCCCTCCATCTGAGAGTCAGCAACTCTCGTGCCCATGATACGTTCGACTCCGCACGTCGAGAGGTCGAGGATCACCTGAGCGAGCGCCTGGCTGGGCGCCATGAAATCCCGAAGTCAGTAACGTAACGACCCATACTCATCCTTGGTTGCACCGTTGGGGTAGCGGCGCCCTGCGTCCGCCACCAGCCGGCTCGAGCTCTACCGCAGCCGGGCACGCCGTTGCGCCCCTTCTTCTCTCCGCGCGAATGATTTAACCTTACGTTGGCGACATCACATGAAGCTTACCCTCACCGCTTTGATCGTTTTGTGGACGGCGGCTCTCGGTCTGAACGCCGCGGAGCCTCGCGTCGAGCAAGAGCAGTCGACCAACAGTGGCGTGTATTCCGAGGTGCAGGCCAAGCGCGGCGAAGCCACCTACACGCAGGCGTGCGCGAGCTGTCATGGTGGCCAGCTCGAGGGTGACGGGTTCGCCCCTGCGCTCACTGGTCCCGAGTTCATGGCGAACTGGACGGGCACCACGGTAGGCGACCTGTTCGAGCGCATTCGCGTGTCCATGCCGCCTGGGCAGGAGAGCTCGGTCGGCGCGCAGGACAAGATCGACGTCGTCGGCTTCATCCTGAAGGCGAATCAGTTTCCCGCCGGGCAGAGTGACCTCGCCAAGGAGACCGAAGGGTTGAAGCAGATCAAGTTCGAACCCAAACAGTAGCTGGTGCCGACGGCTGCGGTCAGGGGGTTTGGCGCAATCCGAACGATCAAATGTTCGACGAGGTCGTAGATCGAATCCCGATGATCGCGGCGCTCGTCGTCGGCGGTCGTCGCCGATGTCGTCGGAAATCGCGGATCGGTTGCGTGACGCTCTTGATGGCTCCGCTGTCTACGGCGATGCCCACGAGCGTCGAGATAAGGCTCTTCGACACCGACTTGATGTTGGCGAGCCGCGTCTGCTGCGCGCCGTGATAGTAGCGTTCGAGGACGAGCGTGCCGTGCCAGCTCACGAGCAGGCTGTGGAGTCGCGGCAGCGACGCAGCATTCGTTCTCGGCGGCTGAGAGGTCGGGAAGTTGATGGAGGGTCGGTGGCGGTTGGGCGATTGCGCGTAGCAAATGCGCAAATGTCGGAGCCAGCGCGAATAGCGCGAGCATCAGTACAATCGCGCGGAAGAGGCGCACCGCGCGATTGTACTGTGTCGAAGCCAGGTCGAGGCCGCGGCTACTTCGGGACGACCGTCAACTGGTTCTGGATCGTGTAGCCCTTCGCCTGCTC
>JAIVJN010000368.1 GCA_020200025.1 Acidobacteriota bacterium
TGCGTGCGCTGCGACACCATATACGCCAACACGCCGTAGACACCGACCGCCGCAAGAGCCAACGCGATGACGGCGAACGTGCCGAGCAGAAAGCCCGTCAGACGTGGGGTCGAGAGCGCGGTATTGACGACCTCCGTCATGGGACGCACGTTGGCCACGGGGAGATTGGGATCGAGCTCACGAATCACGGCTCTCACCGGTGCCGCTGCCGTCATCGGATCGCCCGAGGTACGAACGGTCAGGAACACGTTGCGAATCGGGTTGTTCTGCGCCGTCACGTGCCATTGGCTGTGCGGGATGTAGAACTTCTCCTTCACCACCCCCGTCACGCCGTTGTGGCGCTCATCGGCGACGATGCCGACGACCGTCGCCCACGGACGGTTTTGGTTGCCGACCCGCAGACGGCCGCCGAGCGGATCGCGGTTGCCCCAGTAGACTCTCGCCAGCGTCTCGTTGATGACGGCGACGAGTTGAGTGTCCGTCGTGTCGGTGGCAGCAAACCAGCGGCCGCGGACGAGGCGCATGCCCATGGCCTCGAAGGCCCCGTCCGACACGATCTGCCAATCGCCCTTGGCATTACGGCCAGGTGCCTCTTCGAAGCCATCGATGTCGAGACCGAAGTCGCCGATCGTCGTGGCCAGTGGCAGCACGCGCACGACGCCCGCATGCTCGACGCCTGGCAAACCGCGCACGCGCTCGAGGAGATTGCGATAGAACGCCACGACTCTTTCTGGGGTGTCGTAGCGCGCAGTGGGCACCGCGACCCGCATGGTCAGCACGCGATCGGCGTTGAAGCCAAGATCGACGCGCCCCAGCTCGCCAAGGCTCCGGATCAGGAGGCCCGCGCCTATGACCAGCACGACGGCGAGCGCCACTTCGGCGGCGACGAGTAGTCCACGAAGGCGCTGGCGGTGGCCGCCCAGCGTGGCCTGCTGTCCTCCCTCGCGCAACGACTCGACGAGATTCACGTGCAGCGTTCGTAACGCGGGCGCTAATCCGAAGACCAGCGTCGTGATGACGGCGAGGATCAACGTGAAGGCGACGATCGACCAGTCGAGGCGCACGGGCGCGAGCGGCGGCAGACTCGTCGGATCGAGCGCGACGAGCACGCGCAGGCTGATCGCCGCCAAGCCGAGGCCGAGGATCGACCCCACGATCGACAAGAGCAGGCTCTCGGTAAATAGCTGTCGCACGAGTCGCCGCGGGGCGGCGCCGATGGCCGTGCGCACGGCCATCTCGCGTAGTCGCGCATCGCCGCGCACCAGCAGCAGATTCGCCACGTTGGCGCACGCAATGAGGAGCAGGCAGCCGACCGCTCCGACGAGCAGCCACATCGCCGGCCTGATCTCGCCCCGAATCTCCTCTTCGAGGGGCACGGCAAAGGCGGTGAACTGCATCGCCGTGGGATACGCGCCTTGCTCGACGAGGCGGCTCGTAATCGCGCGGAGCTCCTCGGTGGCAGTCGCCGCCGTCTGGCCCGGCGCGAGCACCGCTGCGGCGTAGTAACCATGACTGCCGCGCTGCAGGTTCTGCATGTCCATCTGCAGCGGACGCCACAGCTCGCTGGGCTCGGCCGCATCGACCGTGAAGTCGGTGGGCAGCCGGAAGCCGTCGGGCATCACGCCGATGATCTCGACTGGGATGTCGTTGAGAAGCACTTTCCGTCCAACGACGTGAGGATCGCGTCCGTAGCGCACCTGCCAGAGCCGATAGCTCAGCACGGCGACAGGCGGACCCTTCGGCTGATCCTCGTCAGCGGAGAAGCCACGACCGACGAGCGGTGTGGTGCCGAGCACCGCGAACGTGTTTGCAGTAACGAGGCCGACGCCGACACGCAGGGGATCGCCGTCGCCGGTCAGATTCTGTTGCGCGCTCGTCCAAGCCGCAATGGCCGTGAGGGTCTTTGCCGTGTTGCGATAGTCGACCACTTCCTGGTCGGACAGCCACGTCTTGTCGAAGCTCGTCCATCGACTCCAGATGAGCACGCGCCGATCGGGCTCGCCGTACGGAAGGGGTGTGAGGAGCACCGCCTTGACAACGCTGAAGATGGCCGACGTCGCGCCGATGCCCAGGGCGAGCGTCACGAGAGCAGCCGTCGCGAACCCGGGAGACTTGACCAGTCCTCGAAATCCGCCGATGATGTCCTGCCTCAGGATGTCCAATGCCACGGCACACTCTCCTCAGGCGTTAGACGATAAGCGGCGGCGCGAGGTTGTGAACAAGGGAGAATCGGCGCACTTCAGCGCGCGTCACTCCGCATAAGGGCTTTCGGTGGGGCTGGCGCTAGAATCGTGCGCATGCACGTCAGCGGGTCGCCCACCTTATCGGTCCTCGTTCGCGAGCAACTGGCGCACCCTTCGCCGATCCGCCAGATCATGAAGATGGCCGACCGTCAGAGCATCCTGGCGATGGGCCTGGATCCGGCGCAGGTCATCTCCTTTGGCGGCGGTTGGGTGAATCACGCGGCACCGGACGCGTTTCGCCAGGCGTATGCCGAGGTGATCGGCGATCCGGCGCTCTTCCACCGCAGCGGTGGCTACACGGCAACCCTGGGCGAGCTCGAATGTCGCGAGCAGATCGCACGCTTCGACGCCCACCTCTTTGGCGTGCCGCGACTGGCCGGCGAGCACATCGGCATCGGGCTGGGCAGCACGCAGTTGACGCACGATCTGTTCCGCGTCCTCTTGGATCCGGGCGACACCGTGATGTTGCTCGATCCAACCTACGCCAACTACGAGGGACAGATCGCGTTCGCGGCACCGGGTGCACGGGTCGTCCGTCTTCGGGTCCTCGATCCCGACACCTGGACCTATCTACCCGCAGCCGACTCCCAGCGTGTCATCGCGGAGTTCAACCAGCTCTTCGACGTCCATCAACCGCGACTGGTGCTCTTCGGCGCGCCCGACAACCCGACCAGCCAGATCCTGCCGCACCCGGTGGCCGAGGCGATGCTCGAGCGCACCGCCGCCGCCAGCGCCTGGCTCGCCATCGACTTCGCCTACAAGTGCCAGCACTTCGCTTCGCCGCCACCATATTACGCGTGGTCGCCAGCGGATCATCACAACCTCATCGCGATTCACTCGAACTCGAAGTGGGCGCGCGGCCTCGGGCGAAGGCTCGGTTGGATCGAAGCGGCCCCGCCTGTCATCGACGCGCTCGAGCGGGTGCAGCAGTGCAGCATCCTCTGCCCTGACACCCTGTCGCAGATGACGATGGCGCGCTATCTCGCCAAGGCACTTGCCGACGGATCGCTCTGTCGATACGTCGAGGACACGAACGCGCAGTATGCGCACGCGGCGCAGGTGACCATCGACGCCATCGACGAGCACCTCGGGCTGCCGCGTCTCACGCCCGCAGGCGGGCTCTACACCGTCGTAGACGTGCGCACCGAGGCGGAAGCGTTCGTCCGGCACGCGTTGCAGGCGACCGGCGTGCTGGTCGTGCCCGGCGGCGGCTTCGGCGCGTCGCTGTCACATGGTGTGCGCATCTCGTATGGTCCGCTCGTGACCATGCCCGACACGATACGCGAGGGACTGGCGCGACTGGGGCACTGGATGCGATCGATCTGACGCTCTCACCTGCTGGCGCGCGCGGCTGACGAGCCGACGCACCGAGCCGGGTTCTATGCCGGCTCGTCTCCTGCCTTCGCTTTTACCAAACGATATCGTGCGCCCGGTCCGCCGGCCAGACCGCGCAGTTGCCGCTCGGCCTCGAGCCAGTCGTCGCGGTCGTTTCCCGGTTGGCCGCCACGAGCTTGCCACAGCGCATACGCACGATCGGCAACGTCTTCCTCGTACACGAAGGTCAGACCATGCTCTTCGAAGTGCTCGAACCACTCGTCCCACGAGATCGGGCGAAAGCGCGCAAACCCTGGGAAATTGAACCGTACACCGGCCCCGCCGTCGTTTACATCGACGGTGGCGGGGCCTGACGCGCTGGCTTCTCCCGTGGCCGGCTCGGCGAGGTGCCTCGCCGCCCAGCGCTGGATCACTTCGCGATCCCGAGTGGCAATGCCCCGACCGATGTCCTTGCCGCGCTCGCTATCGTCCGAAAGGATGGAGTCGGACTGTGGGAATTTCGAATGCTCTTTGTTCATCGGCCCCTCCTGACACACCGGCGTCCGGTCACGTGCCTTGCCGACCACTCAGGACGGCATACTGATTCGGTCTTCGGCCGAAGCCCCGTCCGGCATCGGCCTTGGAGGCAACTCGATCGTACTATGACCCGCGCCCTGTGACAGCGTGGACGAGCACTTGATCACGGGAAGAGATGCGGGCACTTGAGGTCCGTCGCGGTTCGCGCAACCCGTTCGCAATGGTTCGGCCGGCAGCCCTCGCGAGTTCGGGCCCCGTACGAATCGACATTCCGAGCCTCAGCGATTGTCGTAGGGAGGCCCGATGAAACTGGGATCGGCTTCGGGCCTCAGAACGAGTTGCGTGAACATGAACTGCAGCAGGTAGCGGCCGTCGGGCAGGCGTCCCACGGCGAGCGTCTGCCCATTTTTCACGTGCCAGTCGTAGATCTGATAGAAGACGCTGTGACCAATCTCGCAGTATTCGGGAAACTTCCCGCTCGAGCGCAGGAACAGGCTCCATTTGTTCCCTCAGCCGGGTCACCAAGAGCGAGGGCAGCTCGGCACCGTCTGCCAGGGTGTTGAGGACGACCCTCGCGCAGGATCTGCGCTACGCCTTCCGCACCCTGTCCCGCGCACCCGGGTTCGCCTTCATCGTCATCCTAACGCTTGGGCTCGGCATCGGCGCCAACACGGCGATCTTCTCGTTGATGGATCAGGTGCTGCTCCGGTTGCTCCCGGTGAAAGACCCGGCGGAGCTCGTCCAGCTCGATGGTCCGGGGCCGTTCAGCGGGCGCACGCACAACGACCAGACCTTCTCATACCCGATGTATGTCGATCTGCGCGATCGCAACACGGTCTTCTCGGGACTGGTCGCCCGCTTCGGTGCGGCGGCGACGCTCACCTATCGGAACCAGGCCGAGCGAGTGGAGATCGAGGTCGTCTCGGGCAATACCTTCGACGTCCTCGGCGTGGCACCGGTCGTCGGCCGGGCACTCACGCCCGGCGATGATCGGGTGCCGGGCGCCCATCCGGTGGCGATGATCGGCTATGGCTACTGGCAGCGCCGATTTGCCGGCGATCCCAGCGTGCTCAATCAGGTCATCACCATCAACAACACACCGATGACCATCGTCGGCATCACGCCGCCGACCTTTGCCGGGATCATGAGTGTGGCCGCGCCCGACGTCTTCGTGACGATGATGATGAAGGCGCAGATGACGCCGACCTGGAACGACCTCGACAACCGTCGCTCGCGGTGGGTGAACGTGGTCGGCCGCCTCAAACCGGGCCTGACCGCCGATGCGGCCAAAGCGCAGCTCGACGTCGTCTATCAGCAGATCAACGAAGCCGAGCTCGTCGAGGTTCCGGCGTTCGCGCACGGGTCGGCGACGTTCAAAGAACGGTTTCGCGCGAAAAAGCTGACGCTCCTTCCGGCGGCCCAAGGCTTGTCCCCCGTGCGCGCCGACTTCTCGACACCTCTCGTCGTGCTGATGGGGATGGTCGGCTTGGTGCTCCTCATTGCCTGCGCCAACGTCGCGAATCTCCTCCTCACACGTGCCTCGGCGCGTCAGAAGGAGGTGGCGGTGCGCTTGGCCCTTGGCGCCAGCCGCGCTCGCCTGGTGCGACAGACGCTGACGGAAAGCCTGCTGCTCGCGGGCGCCGGCGCGCTCGTCGGCGTGCTGATGTCGATCTGGCTGGGCGATCTGCTGATCTCGGCGGTGCCCTTCGACAACCTCTCGCGCTCCATCTCGACGCTGCCCGACGTCCGCGTCGGCTTGTTCACGCTCGCCGTCGCGCTCACCACGGCCATCGTGTTCGGGCTGGTCCCGGCGCTGCAAGGCGCAAGACTCGAGCTCAATCAAACCATGCGCGACGATGCCGGGTCGGTGTCGGCCGGCATGCATCAGGCTCGCTTTCGCAAAGGATTGGTCGTGGTGCAGGTGGCCCTGTCGATGCTGCTCGTCGGAGGCGGCGGTCTGTTCGCTCGCAGCTTGTACAACCTGCAGACCCTGAACCGCGGCTTCGATACGGATCATCTCGTCAGCTTCGCGATCGATCCGTCGCTGAACGGATACGATCAGGCACGGCTCAAGCAGTTTTACGATCGGATGTTGGCCGAGACGCGCAGCCTGCCGGGCGTCACGTCGGCGTCGTTGTCCGAGATCGCGGCCCTGACGGGCAATGCCTCGAGTCGAACGGTGCAGGTGCAAGGCTACGAAACGAAGCCCGACGAGAACATGAACCCCTGGACCAACCAGGTGGCGCCCGATTATTTCCGCACCATGCGGATGCCGCTCGTCGCCGGCCGCGAGTTCACCGAGCGCGATGCGGCTGGCGCGCCCCTTGTGGCGATCGTCAACGAGACGTTCGCTAAGTACTACTTCGGCGGCGAGAACCCGCTCGGCCGCCGGTTCGGCTGGCGAGTGCTGAACAATCCTGGCGCCATCGAAATCGTCGGCGTGGTGAGAGATTCGCTCTACGCCGACATGAGACAAGGCACGGGCGAGGACAATGAGACGCCGCGCTTTGCCTACACGCCCTTCCGACAGAGTGAGGAATTGAGCGAGATGACCGTCTACGTCCGCTCGACGCCCGAGGCCGCGGCGGCGCTGCCCGAGCAACTGCGCCAGGTGGTCCGGCGAGCCGATGCGTCCCTACCGATCTTCAATCTGCAGACCGTGGATACGACGGTCGACGCGGCGCTCTTCACCGAGCGCATGCTGGCACTGCTTTCGGCGGCGTTTGGCCTGCTCGCCACGGCGCTCGCCGCCATCGGCCTCTACGGGGTGATGTCCTACACCGTGTCGCGGCGCACGCGCGAAATGGCATCCGCATCGCGCTCGGCGCCGAGCGCTCGTCGGTGCTGTGGCTGGTGCTGCGCGAAGTGGCGCTGCTCACCGTGATCGGCATCGTGATCGGCATTCCCGCGTCGCTCGGCCTGAGCCGCCTCGTCGAATCGCAGCTCTTCGGCATCTCGCCCACCGACCCGGTCACGATCCTCGCCGCCGCCACGATTCTCGCCCTGGTCGGCCTGGTCGCCGGGTGGCTGCCTGCGCGGCGCGCGGCGGGGGTCGAACCGGTGCGTGCGCTGCGGTATGAGTGAGGGCCATCACGGAGTGCAGAGTGCAGAGTGAGTGCAGCGTACAAAGCGAAGTGCAGAGTGCAAAGTGCTGAGTGCAAGTGCAGAGTGCAAAGTAGTTGACAGCGCACAGTGCGCAGTGCACAAACATGCCTTGCCGCCCGCCGCCTGCCGTGCACCGTCTGCCGTGTGCCC
>JAIVJN010000369.1 GCA_020200025.1 Acidobacteriota bacterium
CTGTAACTCCGCGGGGGGCACGAGCCGCTCGAGGCGTGCCGACCCACCGGACAGGCGCGCCGACAGGCGCGTCAGCGCGCGCGGTGCGGGCCCGGCCATGACGCGGATGTCTTCGAGGTTTGCCGATGCGCCGGTCAGCGTCTCGAGGGGGCCTGCCAATGCCCGCCGGTAGGCCTGTTGACCCGCCGCCCGAAGCTGCCATTGATCCCGCGCCAGCCGCAGCCGACGCGCCGCATCCAGTTGCGCGTCGACGGTGGCGACGAGTGCGGCCATCTCTGACGGCCGCCGCTTGACGAGAGCCGCATCACGAGGCGTCAACGAGCTTCTCAAGCGCTCCAAGCCACGCACGTCGGCGCCTGCCGCCAGCCGAGTGGCCGTCTCGAGGGTGCGCGTCCGAACCTTGCTATATGCCCTGTCGATACGTTGCTCCTCGGCGAGGTGTCCGGAAGCGGTGCGGCGGATCGCCGCTGCCCAGGCCGTCGGCAGCGCGCCCACCGCTCGGTCCAGGAGCGACACGACTGTCTGCAGCACCGACACGCGCTCGGCCGGCGTTTCCGTCATCGCCGCCACCGCCATCAACTGCTCGATCGTGTCCATGCGGTCTGGAGGCGGCAGCAACGCCTCGGGCGTCTGAGGCGCCATCGACGCGGTGAGCGCGAAATCGAAGCGGCTGAGGCCCGCGGCGGCGCGCATCTCCGCGATGATCTCGTCGAGCATCCCGATGATCTCACGCACGTCCCGATCGCGGTAACCGAAGTGGCTGGCCGGCCAATCGGCCAGCGTCCGGCGCGCCCTCTCGGCGATGGTCAGACGCTGCTGCGGATCCTTCTCGAGCGCGACTTCGTTCAGGGTGTGCGCAATCGTGGCGCTCAGCTTCGCAAAATCGGCGTCCCCCCGGGTCAGAGCGTAGTGCGAGGCGCGAGCGGCGGCCGTGTAGCGATCGGTCTTCTCCCAGTCGACGCGGTCCGTCGGAATCGACACGAGATGCAGGTCTGGTGTCGCCGAAACCGAGAGCGGCATCGAGAACACGACCCGATCGTCGAGGCGGGCCCACTCGCCGAAGCTGGCGAGCGAGGTGCCGTCGGTGAGAAAGAGACGGTAAATCGGCGTGGACGCCTGCTGCTGCGCGATGAGTGGCGCACTTGTCGTCATCAACATCGTGACGGCGATCGTCACCCAGCCTCTGCGGCGCATGAAGCCAGCGTATGGCAATCGGCAGGCATGGCACAAGACAGCTCACGTGGCTGGCCTGTCGCGCCTCCCGAGCCCGAGAATTCGCAGGGGCTCGGCGCGCCGCGCATCACCGACCAGGGCCCGCAGCATGCTCGGCACCCGCGCGACGCTTCGTCTGTGGAAATCCTGTTGACGATCCGTGCAAACGCTGTGGATCCTTCGACGAGCAAAAAAAAAAGGGGCGACCTTCTCGCGCAAAAGACTCGCCCGAAATCGCTGCGTCGCGTCTTCGTACGCCCTTTCGCTTGATCCCTCTCGTCCGCCGCGTAGAATGCTCGCTCCGCTTTACATGAGTGCGTCTTTCCGCGACGCGCCCGCGTCCGCAATCGAGCGACCCGTGAACGTGTATCACTACGAAGAACAGATTGCCGGCCGCACGTATTTCATCGAGGTGCTGCCGGTCTCCCAGTCTCGCTGGCGCGCACAGATTGCCCGCCTGCCGGGGATGCCGACCGCGCTCATGCCGTTCTACGGGCCAACACCGCAGGAGGCCGCCCGGGAACTGAGTAACTGGTTGGCCTTGGTGTATAAAGGCTCCACGCTTCAATGATCCACCGTCCGCTTCGCGCTCATCTTCTGATCGTCCTCGCTCTGGGCGCCGCCCTTCCGACGCTCGTCCCCGCGCAGGAGGTGGCGCCGCATGTGCATCTGGTGGCAACCGGCGGCACGATCTCCAATCGCGAGGGCGGGCGCCTCAGCGCCGAAGAACTCGCAAAGTCAATGCCCGGCGTCGAGCGCTACGCGCGTCTCACCCACGAGCAGTTCGCCAACGTGGCCAGTAGCGCCTTGACGCTCGAGCAGTGGCTGGCTCTTGCGCGCCGCATCAACGAGCTTTATTTGGACGACAAAGACCTCGCCGGCGTGGTCGTCACCAGTGGGACGGACACGCTCGAGGAGACCGCGTTCTTTCTTCATCTCACCGTGCGCGACCCTCGTCCCGTGGTCGTGGTCGGATCGATGCGCAATCCGAGCACGCTCGGCTACGAAGGCGCTGCCAACTTGCTCGAGGGGATCCGCGTGGCGGCCGAGCCGGCCGCCCGCGGCCAAGGCGTCCTCGTCGTGTTGAACGATGAGATCAACTCCGCGCGCGATGTCACCAAGACCGATGCGCTGCGGCTGCACACGTTCCGCAGCCGCGAGCACGGACTGCTCGGCGTGGTGGATCGCGACCGGGTCGTGTTTTACCGCAGCATGGTGCAGAAGCACACCGCCACAAGCGAGTTCGACCTGACGACCATCAAAGCGCTGCCGCGCGTCGACGTCATCCTCGTCTATCAGGACGCACCCGGCGACCTGATCAAGGCGGCGGTTGATGCCGGCGCCAAGGGCATCGTCATGGCCACCGCCGGAGCCGGGGCCACCAGCGGCACGCAGGTGCAAGGCTTGGATTATGCCGCCGAGCGGCGTGTCTTCATCGTGACGACGACGCGTACCGGAGAAGGACGGATTGCGGCTCCACCGCCGAATCCACCGGCGGGCGTACAAGCGAGCGAGGCGCAGCGCCGCCGGCGGCAATTCACCGCAGCCGGCGAAGATCACATGCCCGTCAAGGCGCGCATCCTGCTGATGCTCGCCCTCACCAAGACGCAAGACCGCGCGGAGATTCAGCGCATCTTCAGCGAATACTGACAAGTGCGGAGCCCTCAGAGCGGTCTTCGTGTTCTTCGGGGGCTACCCCTCCGCCTACCGCGTGCCGCGTGCCGCGTGCCGCTTGCCGCCTGCCGCTTGCCGCCTGCCGCTTGCCGCGTGCCGCTGCCGCTGCCGCTTGCCGACTGCCGACTGCCGACTGCCGACTGCCGACTGCCGAAAGGAGTGTAGACCCGCTCCCTGCCGCACACCTCGGTTTCGCCAGCGGACACTTCAACGAGCAGCGCTCTCGTCAGCGTCGACAACCGCCTGTCACACACGGGCTCCAACCAGGCGCGTGTGGCATGGACCGTGCTGAGCATCGCGCGCGATGGCCACACTCGTTCGGAACGCCGTCCGCAGCCTCCGTCGCGCCCCGGCACTTGCCGTCACGGCCGTCCTGTGCATCGGCCTCGGGACGGCGGCGACCACGAGCGTCGCCACCCTCGTCAGCGCAACGCTGCTTCAGCCCCTGCCCTTTCCCGATGCCGAACGAATGGTCCGCCTGTGGCTCGAGGAGCCCGGCGTCACCTCACGGACGTCGCTCTCCATCCCCGATCTGCGCGACTTCGCCCGCATGTCGTCGTTTGACGCATTCTTCGGCACCGCGCGCGTCCGGGTGGTCGCGCTCGTCGGGCAGGGGGCCGAGCGACTCCGAGGAGAAGGTGTGTCGGCCGGCTACTTCGACGCCATCGGTGTTCGACCGGCATGGGGTCGCACGTTTGCCCCCGCCGATCATGCATCGGACGCGCCGCCCGCTGCGATCCTCAGCTTCGCCACGGATGCGTCACTTCGGCAGCGATCCTGCCGTGGTCGGACAGGCGCTCAGAACCGAACGTGCGGCCTGCACCATCGTCGGCGTCACGCAGCCCGGTTTCCAAGGCACTGTCGAAGACGATGTCGTCGAGTTCTTCATTCCGATCGAGCACTACGAGCCGTTATCGATGACAACGGATCGTCGAGGGCGATCGGCGTGGGCCATCGGGCGGCTGAAGCCGGGCGTTCGCATCGCAGATGCCGAGGGCGAAGCGGGATCGGTACTCCGGGATCTCGGACAACAGCACCCCGAGATCTACGCGCGTCTTCGTCCGGACGTCGAGCCCTTTGGCGAGAGCTGGCGCCAGCGCCTTCGCAGCGGCAGCGGGGTCTTGCTCGCGGCCTCGACGTTGCTGTTGCTGATTGCGGCCATCAACGTCGGCTGCCTCCTGCTCGCCCGCGTGCTGGATCGGCGCCGCGAGTTGGCGATCTGTCTGGCGCTTGGCGCGGGCAAGCCACGCCTCGTGCTGCAGGCTCTTCGTCGAAGCGCTCGTTCTCGTAACTGCGGGTGGGTCCGTCGGGGCCCTCGCCGGCCCGTGGTTGCTCGATGCGTTTCTGGCCTTGTCGCCCGTTCAGTTGCCGCCGTACATCTCGCTCGTTGCTGACCGTTGGACGCTTGTGCTTGCCGCAGGAACACTCGCAATCGGCGGGCTGTTGGCAGGCACGGTGCCGGCGCTCGTCGGCAGTCGCGTAGAGGGCAGTCAAGTGCTGCGCGAGAGCGGTCGGGGGCCGTTGGGGGCCGTGCGCGAGCGTCGCTGGGCGACCGTTCTCATCGCGTGCGAGACCGCGCTGACGCTGGTCCTGCTCGTCGCCGGCGGCTTGCTCGTGCGCTCGTACGATCGCCTCGCGGCGATGGATCTCGGATTCGATGCCGGTCGCATCGCTCGTCTTGCCGTCACGCTCAACCGGACGGACGTCGGCGATCGAAGTCGATTGCCGGCGCTCTATGCACGGCTGCATGCGTCGCTCTCGGCGGGATACCGACGCAGGCGGCGTGGACGCCGGCAGCCATGCCATCGATGCGAACCTTCTGCCGATGCTCGGCGTCGACATGCTCGCCGGTCGCAACATCGAGCCGGTCGACGGCGCGGACACGCCGCCGGTGGCGGTGGTCAGTCGCTCGCTGGCAATGATGATGGGAGGGCCGGAGCAGGCCATCGGCCAGCATGTCAGCGTCGAGGATGCCGACTCCGCAGCGCCCCCGCGCAATGTGCGCATCATCGGTGTCGCCAAGAACGTCGCGTACGACGGCCTTGCGGAGCAGGAGACGCGCCGATACGTGCGCTACGCGGATGCGGCCGATCCGCGTGCGGCGAGGCACGACGTGTATCTGGCGCTTGCGCAGTTTCCATCGACGGTCGTGTCGATAGGTGCCTTCACCGATAGCGATCCGGCGTCGGTCATCCCCTCGTTACAGAAGGCGGTTGCTGATATCGCTCCCGCGTCGGCTGTGCACTGGACTGGCACCATGGACGATGAGGTGGCGCTCGAGTACGCGTCGACGCGCTTCTACACCGTGTTGGTGTCGGCGCTCTCCGCGAGCGCGACGGCGCTCACGAGCATTGGTCTTTTCGGTCTGCTGTCGCATGCGGCGGCGCGCCGCACGGGCGAGATGGGTCTGCGCCGTGCGCTCGGCGCGTCCGGCCGGTCCATCGCGGGATTGCTTCTCGGCAGCGCCCTGTGGCGGTCACGGTCGGCGTCGGTGGTGGCCTGCTCGCCGCGGTGGGGACTGCGCAAATGATGGGCGGTATGCTTTACGGCATCGGAACGCTGGATGGCATCACCTTCGGCGCCGCCGTGCTGGTACTGGTCGTCGTCGCACTCGCGGCTGGTGCGATTCCCGCTCGTCGGGTCGCGGGCATCGAGCCCTCGACGGCGCTGCGCACGGACTAACGCGCTTTACGCGACGCGCTGGCCGCGGTAACATTGACAGTTCGGTGTGGAATTGGCTGGTCCATCTGCGTCCAGCATCCGCCCGCGGCACTCGAAGTGGGCCAGTGGCGCAGTTGGGAGCGCGCGTGAATGGCATTCACGAGGTCACCGGTTCGATCCCGGTCTGGTCCACCATCCTTCGCTCGCCCTTCGGGCGAGCTTCGGTTGGCAAGCCGAGCGAGCTAACCATCAGCCGAAGCACTTGGCGCGTCGCTCACAATCAGTGCGCGGCGAGGAACTTTCGCGCCGCCACCAGCTCGGAGCGTGGGTCCCCTTGGCCAGCCATGTCCACCAG
>JAIVJN010000370.1 GCA_020200025.1 Acidobacteriota bacterium
CATCAACCCACGCTACTACGTCGCGCTCGGCGAGTTGCACGAGCGTCGCCGCAGTTGGGCGGACGCGGCCGCCGCCTACGAACAGGCGATGAAGGGCGTGCGGGGTCCGAGTCGCGACCTGCGCCTGCGTCTGGCCAGCGTGTTGCTGCGCATCGCGGACGGCGCCGGTGCGGCACGCGCGCGTGATGTCCTGCGGGAATTTCTCGACGCCAATCAGCAGGATGTCCAGGCCTGGTATCTACTGGCCGCGGCTCTCCGCGAGCTCGGCGATCAACGTGGGGCGGAAGACGCCGCGCGAACGCTGCTGACGATCGATCCGACGAGCTTGCGCGGCCTCTCCGCCCTCGTCGAGCTTCGGTTCACCCAGCATGATTATCGCGGCGTCATCGAGACCGCCAAGCCATTCGCCGGCGATATCGCGGCGCGCGCCGTGGGTCGCGAAGACGAGGCGGCGCTGTTGCTGGCGCGGATCGGCGTGGCACACCAGCAACTGGGCGAGCACGACGCCGCGATCGAAGCGTTCACCCGCGCCCGCGCCCTCGACCCCGGGAGCGCGTCCTACGATGCGTCGCTCGTGCAGGCACACATCGCCGCGCGGCGTTTCGATCGCGCCAGCGCCATGGGCCGCGAGGCCCTGGGCCGTCACCCGAGTGACGTCCGCCTCATTCGACTTCAGGCCCAAGCGCTCGTCGGCGAGGGCAAGCCCAAGGAGGGATTGAAGATCCTCGAGGATGCGCTGACCGGCACGCCCGAGAGTCGGGAGCTCGTGATCGCGCTCGCGGATCTCTACGCCGACCAGAAGCAGTTCGACCAAGCGGTACGCGTCATCGAGACCGCGTCCAGCCGTCTCGGCGATGACGAAGCGCTCACCTTGCAGCTCGCCTCCGTGTTCGACGACGCCGGCCGACTGGTCGATGCCGAGGGTCAGCTGCGGCGGCTGATCGACCGCGACCCGCTCAACGCCACCGCGCTCAACTATCTCGGCTACATGCTGGCCGATCGCGGGCAACGGCTGCCGGAAGCCGTCGAGCTGATTCAACGCGCGCTCAAAATCGATCCCGACAACCCCTCATATCTCGACAGTCTCGGCTGGGCGCTCTTCAAACAAGGCAAGGCCGCCGAAGCGGAGGAGCCGCTGCGAAAAGCGGCCGACACGCTGCGAGACAGCTCTGTGATTCAGGAGCATTTTGGCGACGTGCTCGCGGCGCTTGGACGCGACGACGAAGCGGCTCGCGCCTGGCAGCGAGCGCTCGCCGGCGACGGAGAGGTCGTCGATCGGACGGCGATCGAGAAAAAGATCAAAGCCGCACAGGGCCGTCGCCGGTGAGCAGGCTCCCGTAGCCGCAGGCCCCCGATCGCTCGTGTCTAGTGTCTCGAGTCAGAGATTCGTCGCCATGTTCCGGACGGGGCATCCCGGGTCCCCAGCGCGGCAGCGGCGCTGGGGGGCCGGTCCCGCCGGGGACACTAGCAACCGCCCACTGCCCGACTGCCGATCCGACATGCCGGTGCTTGTTCGCCGTCTTGTCGCCCTCGTGCTCGCCGCGACCCTCATCTCGTGCGCGGCGAAGCTGCCCGCTCGCCCGAGCGGCACGGCCGCGCCAGACGCCTCGGCGACGACGCTCTTTACCGAGGTGACCCGCCAGTGCCGCGGTCTGCGCACGGTCACGACCGTCATCGCGCTCTCCGGCCGCGCCGGGTCCGAGCGGCTCCGCGGCCGGCTGCACGCCGGGTTCGCTGCGCCCCAAGCAATTCGCCTCGAAGGCATCGCGCCATTCGGACCGCCCGCCTTTGTCCTTGCTGGCCAACAGGATCGCGCCACCCTGTTCTTCCCGCGTGAGAATCGTGTCTTGCCAGACACACCGGTCGCCGACGTGCTCGAACGGCTCACGGGCCTCGACCTCGGCGCCGACGATCTCCGCCTCGTGCTCTCGGGGTGCCTGGTCGCCGAGCCCCCGACTTCGGGGGGGCAGTCCTGGACCAACGGTTGGAAGAGCGTGCCTCTGGCCCCCGATCGTGTGGCCTACCTTCGTCAGGCGAGCGCAATGTGGGTCGTGGCCGGGGCCGACTACGGCGCGTGGCGCATCGACTACGCCGATCATCTGAACGGATGGCCGCGCACCGTGCGCGTCCGATCGAGCCAGGGCGGCGTGGTGGATCTGACGGCCCGGCTCGACGAGCTCGAAATCAACGTCGATCTGCCATCCTCGGCCTTCGTCGTCGACGTTCTCCCGGACGCGACGCCTATCTCGCTCGACGACCTCCGCAGCGTGGCGCCGCTGCGCGGAGGGTCGTAATTTACGGCTTACGGCTTACGGCATACAAACGGCAGACGGCAGACGGTAGGCAATACACGGCAGTCCGCAGGCAAAGGAGACGAAGCAACCTGGTTGCCTTGTCAGCGACTCTGAACTCACTCTGCACTCTGAAACTCTGCACTCTGAACTCGCATGCCCCTTCCCCTGTCCCTGCCCGCCCACGCGAAGATCAATCTCGATCTCCGCGTGCTCGACTTGCGCCCCGACGGCTACCATGATCTGCGAACGATCGTCCAGACGCTGGCCTTGCACGACACCGTCACCTTGATCGAGCGTCGGGGCCCGTTCGCAATCGAGTGCACAAGCCCCGAGATTCCCACCGATCGACGCAACCTGATTTGGAAGGCGGCGTCGCTCCTGTGGCGTGCCGCCATCGGTCGCCGGCGCCGAACGAGCGAGCCCTCGGGTGTGCTCGTGCGCCTCGACAAGCGCATTCCGTCGCAGGCGGGACTCGGCGGCGGAAGTGCCGATGCCGCGGTGACCCTTCTTGGGCTCGCGCGTCTGTGGCAGCTCTCGCTCGATGTGCCGACCTTGAGTCGGCTGGCGTCCCGACTGGGCGCCGATGTTCCCTTTTTTCTTGCCGGCGGCACGGCGCTCGGTCTGGGGCGGGGCGACGACATTTATCCGCTCGTTGATCTGCCCGCCACCTCGGTCGTCGTCGTGCAGCCGTCGTTCGGCGTCTCGACAGTTGAGGCCTACCGCTGGTTTGACGTGGACGTGCGCAGGCCCGCGCGCGAGCGTCCGCGTCCGTTACCTCCTGGTTGGCCGGCGTGGGCGTCGAGTCTCAAGAACGACCTCGAGCCGGTGGTGGCTTCCCACCACCCGACGATTGCGCGGATCAAGCAGGCGCTGCTCGAGGCGGGCGCCGCGACGGCCGCGATGTCAGGCAGCGGATCGGCCGTCTTCGGCCTCTTCGAGCGGCCCGCGGCCGCGCGACGGACGGCGTCCGACCTGGCGCGACCGGGCTGGCAGACGCTGTGCACGAAGACGGTCAGCCGCGTGCGCTACGAAGCCGCGCTCCGACGCGCGCTTGCCCCATCCGGCCGAGGTCGTATAAGCTAACGATTTGCGCCATGCGTCTTACGCCGCGCCGAAGGGTGTGGTGTCGGCCGCGCCGGGTGACCCGCTCGGAGCACGAGATGGTGGGGCGTGGCCAAGCGGTAAGGCGCGGGACTTTGGATCCCGTATTCGAAGGTTCGAATCCTTCCGCCCCAACCACAGTCAGAGCGACGGATACGGGAGTGGCACGCCCGTGACGAGGTGCCGAGACGACGAGCGGCATGCGACCGACTGGCTTCGGCGACCTGAAAGTGTTTTCGGGCAGCGCCCATCCGCAACTCGCCCGCGAGATCGGCGAGTTTCTTGGTACGCCGCTTGGACAGGCGCGTCTGCGACGTTTCCCCGACTCGGAAGTCTCATTCCAGATTGACGAGAACATCCGCGGCACCGACGTCTTCGTCGTGCAACCAACGTGTGCCAACGGCGTCGTATCGGTCGATCAGCACCTCGTGGAGCTGATGATCATGATCGACGCGTTCCGCCGCTCGTCAGCGGCGCGCATCACCGCCGTGCTGCCCTATTACGGATACGCACGCCAGGATCGCAAGGACAAGCCCCGTGTGCCGATCTCGGCCAAGCTGGTCGCCAACGTGCTGAGCGCATCAGGGGCGAACCGCGTCCTCACGATGGACTTGCACAAGGCGCAGATCCAGGGCTTCTTCGACATCCCCGTCGATCATCTGTTCGCGGCGCCGGTGATCATCGACTATCTGGCGCGCCAGGAGCTTCCGCGTCTCACCATCGTCGCCCCCGACGCCGGGGGCGCCGAGCGCGCGCGTGCCTATGCCAAGCGACTCGATGCCGAGCTGGCCGTCATCGACAAGCGACGGAGCGACGATGGGTCGGCGGAAGTGATGAACGTGATCGGCGAGGTGCGGGGGCGCACCTGCGTCATCGCCGACGACATCATCGACACGGCAGGGACGATTCAAAAGGGCGCGCAGGCGCTGCGCGACGCCGGCGCCGAGCGCGTGCTCGCCTGCGCCGTGCACGGCGTCTTGTCGGGACCCGCCATCGAGCGGATTGAAAAGGCGCCGCTCGAGAAGCTGATCGTCACCAATACGATCCCGCGCGTCGGCGCCGCGGCCACGTGTGGCAAGGTCAAAGAGCTGTCGGTGGCGCGCCTCCTGGGGCAGGCGATCCGGAGTATTCACGAGGAGACATCGGTCTCGTCGTTGTTTGTGTAGAGGAAGATAAGCGCGGGGCAGGTAGGGCTGTGGTAAGGCGGGTGGGGCTGGTCGGGTAGGTCGCGCGGGCGGGGCTCATCGGGCG
>JAIVJN010000137.1 GCA_020200025.1 Acidobacteriota bacterium
TACGGATCCTGCGCGCGACTTCGTACCCATCGAGCACGGGGAGCCCGATATCGACGAGCGCGACGTCAAAAGTGCCATTCGCCGCAAGACGTACGGCGGTGCCGCCGTCCCCAGCGACCTGCACGACGTGCCCCTCGAGCTCGAGCGCTTCTTTCATCATGTCCTGCGTATCCTGGTTGTCTTCGACGAGCAAGACACGCTGTGCCGCGATTGCCGAGTGCGTACTCTCGTGATCCCGCGTACTCCTCTCGACTGGCGGCCCGATCGCGGGCATGGTGACTGTGACCACGCAGCCTTGCCCAGGACCCGCACTCTCCACAAACACCTCACCGCCATGAAGTTGTGCCAGTCGCTTTGCGACGGAGAGACCAATCCCCAGGCCGCCGCGCGCCCTCTGCAACGTCGCGTCGCCTTGATAGAACAAGTCGAACACGCGAGGCAGGGCGTCAGGTGCGATGCCGACACCTTCGTCTGACACGCGGATTACCGCGCGGTGCCCATCGACTTCAACGTCAACGGTGATTCGATTTCCGGGCGGCGTGTACTTGGCGGCGTTCGTGAGCAGATTCACCAGGATTTGGTGCAAACGCGTTGAGTCCGCATTCACCCAAACAGGCACTGCGTTCAGGATCAGCTCGTGCTGCTCGCCGTCTGCGATGGCTCGTAACGTCGCCACGGCGTGCTCGGCCGCCGTTGCCGCGTTCACCGGATGCTTCTGTAAGTGAATCTTGCCGCCCGTGACGCGGCCCGCCTCGAGCAGATCGTCAACACTCGGCTGGCCGCGGCAATCGCGGCCAGCGGATTCCGCAGCTCGTGCCCGAGCATGGCGAGGAAGTCGTTCTTCGCCCGGTTCTCCGCTTCCGCAGCGTCGCGCTCCTTGGCGCGAAGGTAGACTTCAGCCCCCATCTTCATCGCCCGCCGCCGGAGCTCCTCGTTCATCTCGGCTTGTTGTTCATCGCGGCGCTTGAGAAGCACGAACTCGGTCACGTCCTCCACGCGATGGATGATGTATGCGATAGTACAGTCCGGCCTGATCACCGGCGAATTTACTGGGCTCCAGTACCGTGCCTCGAAGGTCCCGCCGTTGGCCTCTGGCCGTCGAATGTCATACTTCTGCACGGGCATCGTATCTGCCGTAGACGTGTTCAGGACGCGCTGCAGCGAGGCGTTGAGATTGGCCACACCGGTGGCGTCGGGATCCCCGGGGTTGTCGGGGAACACCTCGAACAGATGGTGGCCGAGAATGTCTTCGCGCCGGGTCATAGTTGCGCGCAGGTATGCATCGCTGACGGCTACAATCGTCAAGTCTGGCCTGAGCACGAGGTAGCAGCCAGGGGCTGATTCGAACAACGCCCGAAAATCGACGATGCCATTGTGGGTTCCCATCACGTTCGAGGATAGTACCAGCAAAGGAACCCCCGGCGATGCCACGGGAATCGCCACGCTTCGCAGTCGGCATCCTATCGACGTGTCCGGCGGCCACGGGGCACCAATCACCACCGAGGCCTCGGAAATAGGCCTGTTTACGCGGCTTCGCTGATGAGCCAGTTCGTCCAGTTTGGCGAGACACCATCATCATTAGCGCCGCACATTCCTCGACGGTGGATCCGATCCGAACCACTTGCCGCGGGGCGAGCCCTCTACACGCTCACATCTCGCTCCAGATCGATCCCGTTGCGCGCCATCCCCGATCGAGTTCCATGCGAAGGGCGAGAACCTCGAGGTCTGCTCCCGGCAAGCCGCCGGTGGCGCAGGACGTAGAGCAGCGTCCCTACTGCTGGATTCCGGCGATGACGCAGAACTTCGCGCGAAGGCACTGGTCAGCAGCAAGAGCCCGGACAGACCTTCCGACGACGTGAGGCCAAGCGGGGCGCGCTGCTCCGGCGCGATCCGCTGAGTGCGGCCAGGGCCGATCCGCAGGAGATATGCCGGTCCCCGCGAGCAGGCCAGTCTCTGTCCGCCTCCTTGTGCGCCGGTATGGGCGTTACAATCGGGCCGACTCTCGCGTGCGAAGGTGTGCGCCGAGCAGATGGGCGACATCGGCGTGCTGCCGACCGTGTTCCGGCAGCGCGCGCAGCTTGCCGAGCCGGAGCGGATGGAAGCGAAGATCGTCGGGGCTTACGCGCAAGGACGCGAGGGCTTCAAGGCGCCGAGGGACTGTGGCCGCGAGGGCGGCGGGAGCCCCGAAACCGAACATCATCTTCATCCTCGCGGACGATCTCGGGCCGGGGGATGTGGGCGTCTATGGCGGCACACAGGTGGCGACGCCGCGGCTCGACCGGCTGGCGGCGCAGGGGACGCGGTTCACGCAGTACTACTCGGCGTCGCCGATCTGCTCGCCGTCGCGAGCGGGCTTGATCACGGGCCAGTATCCAGCGCGCTGGCGGATCACGAGCTTCCTGCAGACGAAGAAGGGCAACGCGGGCACCGAGATGGATGACTTTCTCGATCCGAAGGCGCCGTCGTTGCCGCGGGCGTTGAAGGCGGCGGGGTATGCGACGGCGCACATCGGCAAGTGGCACCTCGGCGGCGGGCGCGACGTGACGGAGGCGCCGAAGTTCTCGGCGTACGGCTACGACGAGGGCGTGGGCACGTACGAGAGCCCCGAGCCGCACCCGGACATCACAGCGACGAACTGGATCTGGTCCGATCAGGACAGGGTGAAGCGGTGGGAGCGGACGGCGTTCTTCGTCGACAAGACGCTCGAGTTCCTCGCGCGCAACCAGGGCAGGCCTGTCTTCGTGAACCTGTGGCTCGACGATCCGCACACGCCGTGGGTGCCGGACGCGACGTCGGACAGGAAGGATGTGCCGCGGAACCTGAAGCCGGTGCTGGCCGAGATGGACAGGCAGATCGGGCGGCTGCTCGACGGGCTGAAGGCACGGGGGCTTGAGGAGAACACGATCGTGATCTTCACGAGCGACAACGGCGCGCTGCCGACTTTCGACGGCAAGCGTTCGTCGCCGTATCGCGGTCACAAGCTCGCGCTCTACGAAGGCGGGATCCGGATGCCGTTCATCGTGCGTTGGCCGGGGAAGGTGCCGGCCGGGAACGTCGACGAGCGCTCGGTGCTGATGGCGCAGGATGTGTTCCCGACGCTATGCGCGATCGCGGGAGCGGCGTTGCCGCGTGAGCAGACGCTCGACGGCATCGATGTGTCGCAGGCCTGGCGCGGGCGGCCGCTGGCCAGGCGCGGCCCGGTGTTCTGGGAGTATGGGCGGAACGACGAGTTCTTCCGGTTCGGGCCGGACAGGAGCCCGAATCTCGCGGTGCGGCGCGACAACTGGAAGCTGCTGGTAAACGCGGATGGTTCGCGCACGGAGCTTTACGACCTCGCGACGGACGTGAACGAAGCGAAGAACCTGGCGGCGGAGAAACCGGACCTGGCGAAGGAGCTGACGAAGCTCGTCATGGACTGGCGCGCGACCTGGCCAAAGAGGAAGTAATCGAATGAAAGCGATCCTGGCGGCGTTGTTCCTGAGCGTGACCCTCGCGGGGGTGGCGCAGGCGCAGCAGCCCAATATCGTGGTGTCCTGAAATGGGGTCAGTTCAGATGACGCACCCTGTCCCACGAGAGTACGGAGCGTCCCGCCCACGAACTCATTACGACGAGCGCCAGTACCGTGGTGCCGTGCCAGATTAGCACCACCGCGTTGCTTGTATGAGGATGCGATACGCACGCGCCGACGTTCGCCAATCCAGCGGCGGCGAGCACCGCCAGGGCCGTAGTGGCTCGTGGCGTCAGTGGAGCGCCGTGACGAAGCATGCGTGTCATTCCTAGCGCAGGGAGCGCGCCACCCAGCGCAATCATCGCGACGCAGAGCCATTCACGCTGCGGAGCAAGGCCGAGGGTTCCGATCGCCTGCCATTCCTGAACAGACCCGACGAAGAGGCTGCCGAGCCACATCACGACCGCCGCCGCTGGCCACAGCAGCACGCGGCGTGAGGCGCCGGGGACCACCGACGCGAATGCCGCCGCAGCGGCCCCAGCGCTAACCGCGATCGCGGCGACTTGTGGAAACAGGAACCACCAGCCGGTTCCGTTGGTCGTCACATCGCCGGACGACGCCATCATCAGCGTGAGCACGCCCATATACAGAAAGGCGCCAAGCAGCCACGTGGCCGCCCGCAGCCAAGGTCGCTGGAGCGGCGTGACCGCTTCGACCTCCCGCGCAAGCTGCACGATGAAATCGTCAGTTTTCATGGTTACCGATCGGCGCCGAGCGCCCGGCGCAGCGCCGTCATCGCGCGGTGGGTCGCCACCTTGAGTGCGCCGACACTCTGACCGGAGGCGGCGGACGCCTCTTTCAGCGATAACTCCTGTAGTTTGAGCAACTCGACGGCCTGCCGCTGACCCGCAGGGAGCGACTGAATCGCACGCTGCAGCACCTCGACGTCGCGGAACGTCTCCTGATCGGGATTCGTGCCGGCCTTCAAAAAGGTTACGTCAAGGTCCTGGACAGACACTTCGTGGGCGGCGGTTCTGCCATGACGTCGTGCGCCGTCAACCAGTCGGTTCCGCAGAATCGCCAGCAACCAGGGCATGAACGGGCGCTGCGGGTCATACGTGGCGCGCACGGCGTGCAGCGACAGCAACACGTCTTGCACGAGATCGTCCACGGCCTCCGCCCCGGCGAAGCCGCGCTGGCGAGCGATGATCTGTCGGATGCGGGGCGTAATGGTCCGAAGCAAATCGAGATAGGCGCCGGCGTCGCCGCATTGTGCGGCCTGCATCAGTTTCCCGAGCTCGTCTGATTGCGTGGGCGCTGTCATGTCAGCCGTGGTGCTGAACGTCCAGTCTACGGCACTCCGTAACCTTTTGGTGGCCTCCTCCGAACCTCAGTGATGGCGAGTCGAGTGCGACCGCCGTCGGGCGCGATTGGGCGTGCCGGCAACTCGTGGTGTTCTGTAGAGGAGCTCATGAACAATCGCTTCGTCGTCAACAATCGCTTCGTCGTCGCCTCGGCGCTCGCGGCCGCCCTCACGGTCGGCTTCAACGTGCCGCCCTCTGCCCAGTCCGCGGAGAAGTCCAAAGCGGACGCCATGATCGCCGACTGGCCCGCCACTCCCCAGAAGGTAGCCCGCGAGATGATCGCCGGGTACGGGCCGCCCCACGAAGCGACGTCCAGCATGCTCGTCTGGCATGCGAACAGCCCTTGGAAGCGCACCATCCTGTCCCGCGACGAGGTTCCGCACGAGTTCCCGATGAAGCACACGGACGTGCTCGAGCAGTCGATCGACTACCGGGTGCCCCCGGACCGGTTCGACGAGCTGGCCGCCTACGACGGGAGTGTGATCGTGGAGCGCACCAAGGGAGAGATGAGCGCCCGCTGCGACAAGGAGGAAATGAACTTCCTGGCCCTGAACCTCGCCAACGACGTCGCCACCGGCAAAAAGACGGTGACCGAGGCGCGCGAGTTCTACGCGAAGACCGCGATGGCCTTCAAGGAGGGGAAGAAGGACCCATACACACAGGGGCTGCAGTTCACGGTCGGCAAGGGTGGTACGGGCGATCCTGACAAGCCCATGCCCATGATGAAGTGAGGGATGCCATGAACGCTGCCACCGTTTCGCCGCACTCCGACGTCTCCGCCCGCGCCCATCACGCCGACTACCGCGCCGGCATCCTCTCCGGAGTGGTGGCGGGGATCGCCATGGTGCCCATCATGATGGCAATGACCACCTTCATGATGGGAATGGGGCCATGGCCGGCGGCCAAGATGGCCTGGAGCCTGGTCCAGGGCGCTGACGTCATCAAGCCCGGGTTCGAGCTCGTGCCGGTGATGAGCGGCATGCTTGTCCATCTGATGCTGTCGGCCGCTTTCGGCCTCGTGTTCGCATGGCTGGCGTCCGTCGTTCCCATGCGGCTGGTGGCCCTGGGGATGGCGTACGGCCTCGGCCTGTACGTCACGAACATCCTGCTGGTACCGACCGTGTTCCCGGGCTGGGCCGGCCACATGTTCCCGAAAGACGCCACCATGCACCTCGCAATGGCGTTCGAGCACGCGTTCTTCGGCCTCGTGCTGGGACTCGCGTACCGAGCCTGGCGGCGGAGCTGAAGTCATTATCACAACCCTTTGGTCAACTGAGGCAGGAGGAAGAAATGGCGTTTCAGACCGGCGAGAAGTACCGCTGCACCGACGAGCGCCATCAGATCGAGTGCGATTATCTTCCCGCCGACAGCCTGTACATCGCTTCGTGCGCCCGGGTGAGGCGCCCGAGCGCATGAACGTGGGATTCGCGGCGCCGGACGCCGCGGGTTCCCAATCGAGG
>JAIVJN010000371.1 GCA_020200025.1 Acidobacteriota bacterium
GGTCATGACGCCGCACTACCGGGGCGCCCACGCGGCGGCGAAGTCGGGCTCCGGCTTTGCGCTCTACTTCTCGAATCGCAGCGGCGGAGGCGGGCGCAGCGGTGGGCGGACGCCGAGCATCATTGAGGAGCTGTTGCGATGACCTTCGACGAGCGCGTCGTTGTCGTCACCAAGAAGGGCTTCACCGAATGTCAGGCCAGATTCCTGACAACGGTAATGCTCCACGGTGGGGTCTGCGTCCCGCGCCAGTACGCGCGCTTTTGCGGCATCGTTCACGGCCAGAAGACGCGGAAGTTCTTCGCCAAGCTCGTGCGGCTCCAGTACGCCTCGATGTACGACTGCCGCCACAACCGCGCGCGCATCTATCACCTGAACAAGCGGGCGCTCTACTCGGCCATCGGCGAGGCGGACAGCACGCTCAGACGACCGCTCACGCTGAACCACGCGATCCAACGTCTGATGGTGCTCGACGCCATCGTTGAAGACCCGGAGATGATCTGGCTGGGCACGGCCAAGGACAAGGCCAATCACCTGACGGCGCTCACCGGCATCAAGCCGGACGATCTGCCGCACGTGACGGTCGGAAACAGTCTGCGGCGGAGTATCCGGTACCTCCCGGACCGCCTGCCGCTCGGCATTCACCTGTCCGGGCGTGGCGTCCTCGTTTACGTTGTTCTCGACCCGACACTGAACGATTTTCGCCGGTTCCTGGAGTCCTCGAACGGTCAGGGCTGGTGACCACGGAGAAGGTCGGACGCGTGCGAACCTGCAGATTAGGCCCGCGCCGGCTGAAGGACGAGGCCGCCTGGATCGCACGGTATGGGCAGATGCTGGAGGCCCGACTCAATCGGCTCGAGGCGTTCCTCGAGCGCACGAAAGGAACCCCATCATGAGCACGTCCGAGAAGCCTACCACCAGCTCGACGATCACTACGCCGACCGATCGCGAGATCCGCATCGAGCGTATCTTCAACGCGCCCCGCGGCCGCGTGTGGCGGGCGTTCACCGACCCCGAGTTGGTTGCGCAGTGGTGGGGTCGCGGCAACAAGCTGGTCATCGAGCGCATGGAGGTCGAGCGCGGCAGGCACTGGCGGTATGTCGAGCACGGCCCAGACGGCGTTCACGGCTTCGAGGGCCGCTATCGTGAGGTGGCCCCACAGGAGCGCGTCGTGCAGACGTTCGAGTGGGACGGCATGCCAGGCCACGTGGCGGTCGAGACCGCAACCTTCGAAGACCTCGGCGACGGTCGTACCAAGGTCGTTACGACGTCACGCAATGCCCAGGGGCACGGCCGTGTCGGGACCGGATATGGATGGTGCTTTTTTTCTGTTTCCGGTGCTCACCCGCCCCAGGACACCTCTGGTTCCGATACCATCGAAGAGGTCATGTTCAACTTCCTACGCACGCTCCCGATCGCTGTTCTCTCGTTCACCCTTGGCGCCTGCAGCTCTGCGCCTGCCCGCCAAGGCGGTGCGGCTGACGTCCACGCTCTCACTGGCGCGCACACTCGTCTCGTGTGGGTGCAGGGCGACGGCACCGATCCTTTCGCCGTGACGAACCGCCTCATTCTGATGGGGCTCGATACCGATGATGGACGAGGTGAGCGCGCAATTCTCGAACAGCGCGGCAGTTACGTAAAGCCGATGCTCACTCCTCGCGGCGACCGCATCGCCTACTCGACACATCCGGACTTCGGCGATCCGTCTGTGCACATCGTCAACTTCGTTGGCTCCGGTTTGCGGCGGTTCGACCGGGGCTTCGTTCTGGACGTGTGGGAAGACCCGGCCGACGGTGGCGAGTGGATCTTCATCGGTGCCGATCAGCGAGGCGCCGGATTCACCACCGTCACGCGCGTGCGCATCGACGAGCCATGGCGACGCGAGCAAGTGTGGAACGGGCAGGCGATCTCGGCCGACACCTTCCAGGTATCCCCTGCCGGCACCATCGCCGGCGGACTGTTTCCCTGGCCCGCTGCGGGAGTCGCGGATCTTACCACTGGGACGTGGCGTCAGTTCGGCGAGGGCTGCTGGACCGCGCTCAACGATGTCGGCGCGCCAATCTTTTGGTACTTCGACGGCGCGCATCGTAACCTCACGATGGTGGACGTCAATCGCGATCGTCGCTGGACCCTGCCGATCAACCGCGCGCCGGGGTTCGACAACCCTGAGGTATATCATCCCCGCTGGACCAACCACCCGCGCTTCATGGCAATGTCGGGACCGTACAATCAGGGCGGCGCGAACCAGGTGCGGAGCGGCGGGACACAGTCGGAAGTCTGGATGGGTCGCTTCAGCGACGACTTCACTCGTATCGAGGCGTGGGCCCGCGCCACGAACAACGCGGGCGGCGACTCGTATCCGGACGTCTGGGTCGACCGAGCCCAGAGCTCCTACCCGCAGCGCGCAAGCGGGCGCGTCGGTACGACCGGCGAGGGCGAAGAGAAAAGTCCGAACCGTGTGGTGGCGGAGGCACGGCTCGTCAGCGCGGGAGCGATCCCGACCCCGGATTCGATCGCGCCGTACCGGAACGCCCTCGTCGTGAACACCTACGAGATCGTCAACCTCATCGAGGGCGAGCTCGAGGGACGACAGCTGCTCGTCGCACAGTGGGCCATTCGCGAGGCGCAGGTCCTGAACGATGCACGGAAGCCCGCAGGGCAGGTGTATCGACTCACGGTCGAGCGCTACGAGGCACATCCAGAGCTCGAGGGCGAGCGGCTCATTCAGGGAAGCGACCTGCCAAATCTCCCGCTGTACTACGAGGTCGAGTCGTAACGACGCTTCGCCTCAACCCGACGAGTCGCGTAGGACGCGTCACGAAGCGTTGTTACGAACGCTGAGCGCCACCAGCCTCGATGGTCTTTAGCTCGTATCTCTTTCTGTTCTATTTCCTGCCTCTCGCGCTCCTGCTCTATTACGCGTCCCCGCGGCAGGCCAAGCATCTCATCCTCACCGTATTGAGCTATGTGTTCTACGGGTGGGCCAACCCGCTCTTCCTTGTGTTGCTGCTCGTCTCGACGCTCATCGACTACATCTGCGGCCTCGTCATCGCGTGGCGCCCGTCGGCCGCGCGTGCCGCGCTGGTGACGTCCATCTGCACCAATCTCGGCCTACTCGGCTTCTTCAAGTACTTCAACTTTGGCATTGAGAACCTGAACGCGTTTGCCCGCGCCACGGGCTTGGACGCGTTACGCCTCGACGTCGCGTTCACGGTGACCTTGCCGCTGGGGATCAGCTTCTACACCTTCCAGTCGATGAGCTACACGTGGGACGTGTACCGGGGCCGGGCGGCGGCGGTGCGCAGCTTCATCGACTTCGCGTGTTACGTGTCGATGTTCCCGCAACTCGTGGCCGGTCCCATCATCCGCTTCTCGGAAGTCGCCGACCAGCTCCGGTCGCGGACCCACACGGTCACGAAGTTCGCGCGCGGCGTCGCCTTCTTTTCTGTAGGTCTGGCCAAGAAAGTGCTGTTGGCAAATCCGTGCGGGAAGATTGCCGACCTTGCGTTCGACGCGGGATCGCTCCATCCTCTCGAGGCGTGGTACGGCGTGGCGGCGTACGCGTTTCAGATTTACTTCGACTTCAGCGGCTACTCGGACATGGCCATCGGGCTCGGCCTCATGCTCGGCTTTGTGTTTCCGAAGAACTTCGATTCGCCGTACCTCTCGCAGTCGATCACCGAGTTCTGGCGCCGATGGCACCTCTCGCTGTCGACTTGGCTGCGCGACTATTTGTACATGCCGCTCGGCGGCAACCGCAAAGGACCGCTCCGCACGTACGCCAATCTCTTGATCGTGATGCTCCTCGGCGGACTCTGGCACGGCGCGTCGTGGAACTTCCTGGTGTGGGGCGGCTTGCACGGCTCGCTGCTGGCCTTCGAGCGCATGCGTGGGAAGGCGGCGCCCTACGGGCGGCTGCCGGGGCCGCTCAGAGTGGCGCTCACGTTCGTGATTCTCCTCGTCACCTGGGTGTTCTTCCGCGCCGCTGATCTGTCGACCGCTGGTCGATACCTCGCGTCGATGGCGAATCTTGGCCACCCGCACGAGGGTGCCGGTTTGTTGGCCGGCATTGTCTATCAGCCGTACTACCTCGTCACCTTCGCCTCGGCGGCTGTGGTGACATGGACGTGTCCCCAGACCTGGGACTGGTCCCGCTCGATCACGGTGCCGAAGGCCCTCGCTGTTGCCGCGGCATTCTTGGTATCGGCGGTGATGCTGACGACGCAGGCCTTCAATCCGTTCATCTATTTCATTTTCTGATGAGCACTAGCACCCATCCCGAATCGCCGCTCGACCGTGAGCACATTGCGCACATCGAGGTGGGCAACACGAACGTGAGCCCGGGGATCGCGCGGTCGCTGGTGCTGTGGTTCCTGCTGATGCTCGCGGCGCTGCCCAGCGTCGAATGGGTCGGTGCTGACGATGCGGAGAGCCGAGGCGCGCCGAGCGCGTGGGCACACCTGAGTGGCTTGCCAGAAGCGATGGCCGATCGTCTTGCCGCTTTGCATGCTGGCGTGCCCGAAGCCAGTCACTGGACCCGCATCGTCACCGCGAATCGCGCCGTGTTAGAGGCGTTGAGCGCCTTCGAGACAGCCCTCGAGGACGACTCGCCGGTGGGACGCCTGCTGCGGCCCCCGACCCAGGTCGTGCTGAGCGGCTGGTTAGGAGTGGGGAACGAGCGCGTGTATGCCGGTCGCGACGGCTGGCTGTTCTACCGACCCGATGTCGAGTACATCACTGGCCGGGGCTTCCTCGAACCGCAGCAGCTCGAGCGGCGCGCGCGGTCCGCGAGCGAATTCGAGACAGTTCCGCAACCGGACCCACGGCCGGCGATTCGGCAGTTCAAGCGCGACCTCGACGCGCGGGGAATCAAATTGGTCGTGATGCCGACTCCGGTGAAGTCAACCGTGCATCCGGACCGTATTGCGCCGGCGTACCACTTTGAGCGCGCGCCCCTGCAGAATGCGTCGTATGCCGCGTTTCTCGACGACATCGCTCGTGAGGGCGTCCTGCTCTTCGACCCCGCGAGCGAGGTAGCCCGCGCGCGCGAGGAGTCCAGCGAGCCGCCGTATCTAGCCACCGATACGCACTGGCGGCCCGAGGCGATGCAGCGGGTTGCCGAGGCGCTGACGGCGTTTCTTGCCAGGCACGTCACGCTTCCATCAGTGCAGCCGCCCGGTTATCGGGTCGAGCCGCGCGAGGCGCGACAAATCGGCGATACGACGGCGATGCTTGATCTCCCGGCCGGGCAGACGCTATACCCCCCCGAACGCGTCGCGCTGCGCTTCGTCGTCGGCCCGGACGGCGATCCATGGCGCCCGTCGCGCGACGCCGACGTGCTGGTGCTCGGCGACAGCTTCAGCAATGTGTACTCGCTGTCGACGATGGGGTGGGGCGAATCGGCGGGGTTCATCGAGCAGCTCAGCTACGTGCTCCAGCGTCCGGTGGATCGCATCGTGCAGAACGATCAGGGTGCACAGGCCACCCGCGTGCTGCTCGGCCGCGAAACGGGCGGCTCGAGCGACCGGCTTGCCGGAAAACGAGTTGTCGTGTGGCAGTTCGCAGCACGGGAGTTGGCGTTCGGCAATTGGACCGTGATCCCCCTTCCACCGGCAGCCCCGCGGTAGCACCGAGGAGTTCTGCCTGCCGCGCCCGGCTTCGAGGAACGCCTCGTCGAGCC
>JAIVJN010000258.1 GCA_020200025.1 Acidobacteriota bacterium
CAGATATTCCGTTGATTATTCCTGAGGTCAATCTGCAGGCGATCGCTAAGTACAAGGCGCGCGGCATTATTGCCAATCCTAACTGCTCGACGATTCAGATGCTGGTCGCGCTCAAACCGATTTACGACGCCGTCGGCCTCGAACGCATCAATGTCGCAACCTACCAGGCCGTGTCCGGCACAGGCAAAGAAGCGGTTGAAGAACTGGCTCGGCAGACCGCGCAACTGCTCAACGCAAAACCCATCGTGTGCGAGGTGTATCCAAGACAGATCGCCTTCAATGTGCTGCCGCACATTGATGACTTTCAGGACAACGGCTATACCAAGGAAGAGATGAAGATGGTGTGGGAGACTCGCAAGATCATGGACGATGAAAATATCCGGGTGAATCCCACCACCGTGCGTGTGCCGGTTTTCTATGGGCACTCCGAGGCGGTGCATATCGAGACTCGCGAGAAGATTACGGCCGCGACCGCGCGTGAGCTGCTGAGCAACGCGCCCGGCGTGACCGTACTGGATGAGCGCGAGGATGGCGGCTATCCCACGCCCGTAACGGAAGCGACTGGGCGCGACGCCGTGTTCGTCGGCCGCATTCGGGAGGACATTTCGCATCCGCGCGGCCTTGCCTTCTGGGTCGTCAGCGACAACGTGCGCAAGGGCGCTGCGCTGAACAGCATTCAAATCGCGGAGTATTTGATCAAAGATTGTCTATAAAGGACTCGGACAGTCGCATGGGCCCGGCGCAACGGTTAGGCCGGCGAATTCAAACATCGATGAAAATATTAAAAGGACGGGGAAGACAATGATAGTGCGCACAATGGCCAAGAGCTTCGCCCTTTGGACGATCGCAATGCCGGGCGCCGCGTGGTGTCTGGGACTTGGGGACATCACTGTAGACACCGTGCTGAACCAGCCGCTGCGCGCGGAGATCAAGCTTTTATCGGTGAGCCCGAGTGAACTCGACGACGTGCACGTGTCGCTCGCCTCCAAAGAGACCTTCGAACGAATCGGTATTCACCGGCCCTTCGTGCTAAGCAAGCTTCAGTTTGAATCGAGACAGGCGTCGGGCGGCCATGCGAGTCTGGAGGTCACGACGAGTGAGCCCATGCGCGAGCCTTTTCTCAATTTTTTGGTCGAGGTGGAATGGCCC
>JAIVJN010000372.1 GCA_020200025.1 Acidobacteriota bacterium
CGCAAGGACCTCCTCTATCTCGGTACCGAGACGGGCTTCTATCTCTCGTTCGACGGCGGGAAGCGGTGGAGGCTGTTTCAGTTGAACCTGCCGCTCACGCCGATCACCGACCTCAAGGTGCACCGTCATGACCTCGTGGCGTCGACGGCCGGTCGGTCGTTCTGGATTCTCGACGACCTTTCTGCGTTCAGGCAGTGGACCGACGCGACCGAGGCGACCGACGTGAGGCTCTTCTCTCCTCGCGAGGCGTATCGCACGCAGGCGTTCGCGAGCGGGTTCGGCGGCGGCACTCGCGCCCGCGCCGGCGCGAATCCGCCGAACGGCGCGATCATCGACTTCTGGCTGGGCAAAGTGCCCGAAGGTGATGTCGTCGTCGAGATTCTCGACAACGGCCGTGTCATTCGCACCTACGGCACGAAACGACCGGAGGCCACCGCTCCACCCTCACTGGAGCCGCCCACCTCTCCGCTCACGGTGAAGGCGGGACTCAACCGGCTGGTGTGGAACGTGCGACACGATCAGGTGGTCCCGGTGCCCGGGCTGTTCGTGTTCAACTCACTGCAGGGGCGTCAGGCGCTGCCCGGCCAGTATCAGGTGCGGCTGGTGGCAGGCGGCAAGACCCTGACGGCTCCGCTCACGGTGCGCCTGGATCCGCGGGTGAGCACGCCGCTCACGGAGCTCAGCGCACAGGATGCACTCACGGCGCGGGTGGAGAGCGAGCTGAACGAGATCCATCGCGCAGTCAT
The DNA here is from genome assembly GCA_020200025.1 of Acidobacteriota bacterium. Classification (GTDB taxonomy): domain Bacteria; phylum Acidobacteriota; class Vicinamibacteria; order Vicinamibacterales; family UBA2999; genus JAIVJN01. Next base: position 747 of record JAIVJN010000372.1, read on the forward strand.
TCGACTGCGCCACGTGCGGAGCCAGATCGAGGATCTGTTGGCGCGCACCAAGAGCACGGAGGGGGGCGACGCAATCGAGAAGAGTGGGAAGGCCGTTATCGCTAAGCTCGACGCCCTGGAAGAGGCGCTCGTGCAGAAGCGCGCCGTCGATGGGCAGACCGTGATCAACTTCCCGATGCGGTTGAACGAGCTCTACCTCTATCTTCGCAGCGCCATCGATGCGAGCGACCTGGGCACGACCAATGGGCAGCTCGATCGCCTTGCGGATCTTTCCGAGCAGTGGCAGCGCCACCGCGCGACGCTTCGCAGCACGCTGGACGACGAGCTCGGCGCGTTCAATCAGTTGGTGCGCGCGCGCAACGTGCCTGCCGTGATCGTGCGCTGAGGCGAGCGAGGCGGCTACTCTCGCAGCTTCACGAACCCCGCCGCCGAGTAGTTCTCGTCGAAGGCGAGCAGCTCCTCGCCGATCTTCAGGAACCGCATCAGCACGCAGCTCGTCGCATCCACGAACGATATGACGTGTCGACAACGATCACCGGTAGACCACGTCGTCGGGGGCCAAGTCGTCGGCACCCACCATTCGCCAGACCGGGTCGGCTTCGAGCGGTGGGCGCGCGTTCAGGCGTTCACGCACATATCGGCGAATGAGGGCGGCTTTCGATGTGCGCTCCACTCGGGCTTGCCGTTCGAGGGCGTCGTCAGGTCTTGATCGATCAGCATCTGCAGCCGTTAGCGCATGCTTGCCTGCGCCCTTCCGTCAGCGGCTCGCGGGTGACAGCCGGAACGCCGCCATCTCTTCGCCATTGCGAACCAGCAGGACGTCGCCGACCAGCACTGGATGGTTCCACGTCTTGCCCTCGAATACCGGGAATCGCGCAATCTCCGTGAACTTGTCCGGAGTCGCCGACACGAGTGCCAGCTCGCCGTCTTCCGACAGCACCAGCAGCAAGTCCTGATCGGGCAACAGCACGAGCTGGCCGTTGCCGTAGCGCCCGCCCTTCCACTTGCGTGTGCCGTCCTCGAGGTCGATAGACGCGAGGATATTGCCGTCGAAACCGAAGGCATGGCCCTTGTGAACGACGAAGTCGTTGAAGTACGGCTTCAGCCCATTGGACGTCCACCGCTCTTGGACGCTCCATCCTTCGGATCCATGCGTCACCGCCAGGCGGCGCGTGCCCATGCCTCCGGTCGCGGCGATGGCGTTGATCAGGACGTCGCCGTCGGCCGTGAGGGCCGGCTGCACGATGGGACCGGGCGCCCACGCATGCTGCCAGAGTACAGCGCCAGTGGCCGGTGCGACGCTGATCGCCCCTGGCCCGCCCAACAGCAGCACCTGGACGACGCCGTCGATCGTCGCCCGATGTGGCGAGCTGTAACTCCCGCCGTAGGAGGGGCCCGACCAACGCCGATTGCCGGTCCCGAGATCGTAGGCGGCAAGCGTGCCGGCAGCAGCGACGATGACGACGTCGTCGATCACCAGGGGCGAGCTGGCAAAGCCCCAGTCCGGGACCTTCCTGCCGGTGTCTGACTGGACGTTGCGCGACCACATCACGGCGCCGTTCCTGGCGTCGAGCGCGTTCAGGATGCCGGTCGCGCCAAATGCGTAGACGCGGCCGTTGTGGAGGGCCGGCGTCGCGCGCGGCCCAGCACCGCCGTTCGACTCCCAGAACCGCGTTGCGTCGCGGTGCATCCAGACCGGCTCGCCCGTCGACACGTTGTAACAGGCGACGATCTCGTCGTCACCGCGCTGCTCCTGCGTGTAGAGAAAGTCGCCGCTGACGGCGAAGGATGACCAGCCCGGTCCGATCGGCCGGCGCCACATCTCCACCGGCGGCGACGCGGACCAGTCGGTCGCGATGCGCACGCCGCGAACGATGCCGTCGCGCCCGGCTCCGCGAAAGCCTGGCCATTCGACTCGCGTGAATCCACGCTCGCTCATGGCCGGCGTTTCGACCCGCTTCGATCCCTCGCCGCTCATCGCAGGCCCGCCGGCTGGAGCTGTCGGTTCGATCTTCGTGGTGGCCGGAGCCGACGGCGGCACGGCGGGCTTGCTGACGGAAGGCGTCGTCTCCGTCGTCCCCGGCGCCGACGGGGTCACCACCGGCTTGTCAGCGGTTGGCGCGGATGTCGCTGCTGGCGGAGGCGACGGGAGCCGCTTCGGCCCGCTGGCCTCCTGGGCGAGGAGCCGTTCTTCAGCGGTCGGCGTCCACCGCCATGCGAGCTCCGGAGCGCCGTCCAGGATGCCATCGGTCCGGACGAGCGTCCACACTACGCATCCAATCAGGATGGCCGCGACCATCGCCAGGCGTCGCGGACCTTCAGACAGTCGACGGCTGATCACGGCCCAGCCGACCAAGGCGAGGCTCAGGGTCGGGGGAACGGCGTAGATGACGAACATCATGCCCATCATCCCGTTCTGAATCGAGATGTGCGTGAGAGGCCGCGTCACGACGATCGCCACGATCATCACGCCGATGGCGCCCAGACGCTCGGACCAGGGCGCTCGGCTGAAGAACACCCACCACACAGCGACCGCCGTCGCGCCGAAGAGTCCGCCCATCACCGCGATCAGCGGGGCGCCCGTGCCGAAGAACTGGGCCTCTGGCGCCACTACAGGGAGGACAAATCTGACCAGTATGAGCAGCAGCGCGGCGACCACGCCGGGCCACAGGCGGAGCGGTTTCCGAGAAGTTGGCTCGTCGGTGTGATTCGTCGTCATTGTGCTTGCCTCAACCCCTGAACTATTCCGATCTGAGCGCCTGCAGCACATCCACTCGCGACGCGCGCGCGGCGGGCATCAGCGAGGCGATGACGGCGGCGCCAGCGAGCACGGCCGCTGCGCCCAGAGTTGGCAGCGCGCCTGGCAACCGCACATTCTCGAGATAGCTCGACGCCACGCCCGCGAATGCGTAGCCGCCCACGGCGCCGGCGACGATCCCGATCGCCACGATCGTTGCCCCCTCTGACACAACGCGCATCAGCAGATCACGCGGTGTCGACCCGATCGCGAGTCGCACGCCGAACTCGCGCGTGCGCGCGCTGACACCAAATGCCAATACGCCAGCCACGCCAACGACGGAGATCAGCAGGGCAATGCCGGCGAACCCAGACACGACAAAGGCATTCAGCCGCTCGGGTGCGAGCACCTCCGCGCGCACGTCCTCGAGTGTCGCGGCGCGCTCCACGGGCTGGTTCGCGGCCATCCCGCGGATGATCCGCGTCACCGACGGCACGAGCGCGTACGGATCGCCTTCTGCGTGCACGAAGAGGCGGCCCGCGACACGCAGTTGCTGAACCGGGTGATAGATGGTGAGCGCCGGCCCGCGCACGACGTTCTCGTCGTCCACGTCTGCGACGACACCGACGATGCGGCGCGGGTGGGGTTTGCCGAAGTACGGATCGGTCCACCAGATCTTCCGGTTGATCGCGTCACCGTTCGGGAACAGACGCTGCGCGACGGCCTGGCTCACGATGACGACCGATTCGCTGCCGCCGCGGTCGTCGCTCGTGAAATCGCGGCCAGCGGTCATCGGCACGCCGAGAGCGGCGAAGAACCCTGGATCGACGACTCTCAAGCGTGCGTGCGGATTCTCTTCACCGTCCGCAGGCGTGTAGCCCTCCGCGGCGAAGTGAAACCCGCCACCGAGTGAGCCAGCATCACGCCACGGCACAAAGTTCCCCAGCGCAACGCCCTTCACGCCCGGCAATTCGCCGATACGCCGCGACATCTCCTGATAGAGCTCCATCTCCTTCGCACCGCTGACGCCGAGAGACGGGGTCGGTAGGTCGAGCACCAGCACCTGCCGCAGGTTGTAGCCAAACGGCGGTTCGTGCCCGGCGTGAGGCGGACGCTGGCGCTGGCGAGGCCGAGCCACCGTAGCCCCGAAGAGTCGGAGACGGAACCCTGCGACGGCAGCCGGGCGCCCCACCACGCGTTGGTGGCCCGGTGGAATGGAAGCCGCGGGACGTACGCGAGCACCACGGCGGCGGCCATCGCCAGGCCAACGCCGACCCAGAGCAGGCTGACGTCGACAGTGACCTCGAGTGCGCGTACGGAGAAGCGCGCGGCGAAGCGGGCAACCACGGCCACGAGCGGACCCGCCAGCACCACCCCCAGCATGGCGCCGGCGCCGCAGAGCACCAGGCTTTCGGCCAGCAGTGTCCGTCGGAGCGCGCTGTGGCTTGCGCCAAGCGCGGCGCGGACCGCCAGCTCGCCCTCCCGGCGTACCGACCGAGCGAGGATCAGGTTGGCGACGTTCGAGCACGCGATGACGAAGACGACGGCGGCGGCAGCGAGCAGCACGAGCAGGATGGTCCGCGCCGGCGCGGCGATCTGATCGCGGAGCGGCGTGACATTCAGTTGCAGGTTGGCCTTCGCCGAGTACGCCTCCGGATGCTCGCTCATCATCGCCGCATGCACGGCGGTCAGCTCGGCACGCGCCGAGTCAAGAGACGCGTCGGGCGTCAGCCGGCCGAAGAGCTCGGTCATCCGATGCGTGCGCTCGGTGACCATCGTCGCCCCAAGGTGATGCGGGCTGGTCACCATGTTCGCGATGATCTCCGTGTCGGCCGGGTAGGGCACGGAGGGCTCGAGGACGCCGATCACCGTGGCGCCGCGCGGACCGAGGCGGATGGTCCTGCCGATCACCGTCGGATCGCCGTTGAGCGAAGTGGTCCAGAAGCGGTGCGTCAGCACCGCCGCGCCCGCCGCATCTGGCGTATCGTCGGCCGCGTTGAGCAGGCGGCCGAGCACGGGGCGCAGGCCCATCACCTCGAAATACGAGCCGTTCACGACACCCGCCCGCACGACTCGCGGCTCGCCGAAGCCAATCATCGTGAATTGGATCGTCGAGAACTCGCCGAAGGCGCTGATGGTCGTCGTGCGCGATCTGAAGTCCTTGATCTCCGGTACGGAGAACGTCGTATTCTCGGTGCCAAGACCTGGGGCACTCTGGCGGATGTACACGAGGCGGTCCTCGCCGCGATTGACGAGGGGGCGCAGCAGCACGCCGCGGACGACGCTGAAAATCGCGGCGTTGGCGCCGATGCCGAGCGCGAGCGTCACGATGACGGTCGCCGCCAGACCCTTGGCGCGGACGAGCGAGCGAAGGCCGACGCGCATGTCCTGGGCGAGGGCCACGACCGCGTCGAGCCAGCGGCTATACCAAACGCGACGCATCGAGTCGCGAATGGCCGGGACGTACCCAAATTCTCTCAGCGCGGCCAGGCGAGCGGCCTCGGGATCCTCGCCGCGCTCGACCCGCTCCCTCACGCTGAGGGCCAGGTGGCCGCGAATTTCCTCGTCGAGGTCGCGCTCGTCAGGCCGCATGGCTACTCCTCCACCGCCGGCGCCGGGTTCATGATGCGGCCGATCGCGCTCACCATCTGCGACCAGCGATCCTGCTCGCGGGACAGATGCGCCTTTCCCGCCGGGGTGAGCCGGTAATACTTCGCGCGCTGGTTGGCCTCGCTCACGTCCCACTCGGACTTCAGCCACCCGCGCTTCTCGAGGCGGTGCAACGCGGGGTAGAGCGAGCCGGTCTCGACCTTGAGAAGGTCGTCCGACTGGGCCCGGATGGCCTGGCCAATCCCGTGGCCGTGCTGAGGTCCCCACACGAGGGTCCGCAGAATGAGCATGTCGAGGGTGCCCTGGAGAAGCTCCAGCCGGCGATCGTCGGGTGTCTTGGCCATGGCGGTAGGCAGTCTACGGCCTTAGACGTAGACCGTCTACATCTTGTTCCCAGCCTGCCGCTCCATCGGAGAGAAAACGAAACCGGGTTGCGTTTCTCGCCCATCGCCATGCCCAGCCGGCGTGGAGATGCAACGGGTAAGCGCGTTCGGGATCTGCCGATGACCGCCGACCAGCTCCTGCGATGAAAGGCACGCGCGATGTCCGTTTGCGGTGGTGAATTATGCCTTTGCTTGTGGAGCGCATCACCCTCAGGTCTACCTCGTCATTCGATCAACCGCGGAGGCGTGTGGGGGATGACCGTGACCCTGCCTGATTGTGCGACCCAGGCGGCGCTGGGTCGCCGTTTATTTCGCTGCTCACCTTTCACCAAGGTGGAACGGTCAGCGAGAGCGCCGGCAATCCTGGGTTTGCGACCAATCAGCGCACAGCCGCCATGGCGTGTGGACGCATACGGGTGGCTTGACGTATAGCCAACGTATGGTCGCCGCGGCGCTGCATGCACTCTCGCAGGCACATCACGATCCCCGCAGCCGTCAGGGCGAAAGCCTGCTGGACAACTCCGTCCCGCGAACCTCGCTGAGCTTGCAATCGAGGTGTGACATCCGCCCATGATGGGAGCGAGCGTTGCTTGGCACCAATAGACGATCGACCTCAGCCGGAACAGCCGCCTCCGCCCGCGCGATCGCGGGCGCGGCGCCTTCTGCGCCTTGGCGCCGGGCTGGCCGCGGCCGGCGTGGTCCTGCTGATCGCGATCGTCATCGGGTTGCACACCCCGCCGGCGAAACGCTACATCCTGTCTAAAGTCACCGCACTGCTGGCCGACCAGCAGATCAGCGTCGACGTGAACGACCTGCAGTACAACCTGCTCGATCTCTCGGTCGGCCTGCAGGACGTCACCATCCGTGCCCCACAGGCGCCCGACGCCCCGCCCTTCGCGCGCATTGCCCGCGCGCGGATCGACCTCAGCCTGTTCGCCCTGCTCCGTGGCCGCTACGTGATTGAAGATGGCGCCATCGAGATGCCGACGATCCACCTCGTCGTGGACGCCGAAGGACGCGACAACCTTCCCCGTCCACCCACGGGAGAAGCGCAGCCGAACCGAGAACCGATCGATTACCTGATCGAGCGCTTCGACATCTCGAACGCCACGCTCAACTACGAGGACGTGCGCCAGGCGCTGAGCGTCATGCTGCCTGTCGCCGCGATTCGGATCGAAGGCCAGTCGATCCCGGCGACGCTGCACCGCGTAGATATCAACGGCGGAGGCGGACGCGTGCGGTTCGGGGAACGCGAGGCGCCCATCGACACGTTGACGGGCCGTCTGGCCTTCGACGCCGGGCAGGTGACGTTCGAGCAGGTCCGACTCGTGGGACTCGGCTCGGCGCTGACGCTTGCGGGGCAGCTCACCGACATCGACACCTCTGCGGTCGCCGACCTGTCGCTCGAGGCGACATTCGACGCGGCTCGCGCCGCTCGGTTCGCCGGCGTCACCGAGA
>JAIVJN010000259.1 GCA_020200025.1 Acidobacteriota bacterium
GGGTTCGCGAGCGGCTTTCTCTTGATCTTCGTCGCGCCCGTGGGCAGCGCGGCTTTCCTGCCGCCGGCGCCAAACAGCAGCACGTCGCGCGTCTTCTTTGGCAGGCGCGACCAGGGAATGCTCAGATCGATCTCGAACGTCTTCGCCAGCATCGCCAGCGCATCGCGCAGCGGCTTCTTGTCGGTCTTGCCCCACGGCGCGATGGCGCCCTCGAGCATCGACTTCGTCTCGTCCGGAACGACGCGCGCCGGGTCGAAGTCGTACACCGCGCCGAGTCCCTGGCAGCTCTGGCAGGCGCCATGCGGCGAGTTGAACGAAAACGCCCTCGGCGTGAGCTCCGGCACCGAGATGCCGCAGTCAGGACACGCCATCCGCCGCGAGAACAGGCGATCGCCGCCATCCAATGTGTTGATGATGACGACGTCGCCGGCAAGCTTGAGCGCAAGCTCGATCGAATCGGACAGCCGCTTCTCGATGCCACCCTTGACGATGAGGCGATCGACGAGCACTTCGATGGTGTGATTGCGCCGCTTGTCGAGCGCGATGTCGTCCTCGAGCGAAAGAAACTCGCCATCGATGCGCGCGCGCGTGAAGCCTTTCTTGCGCAGATCGGCGAGATCCTTCTTGAACTCACCCTTGCGCCCGCGCACGACCGGGGCCAGCACGTTGATGCGCGCGTCGGCCGGATACAGCATCACCATGTCGAGGATGCGCTCGAGCGACTGCGACGTGATTTCGCGGCCGCAGTTCGGGCAGTGCGGCTTGCCGATGTTAGCGAACAGCAGCCGCAGATAGTCGTAGATTTCAGTGACGGTGCCGACGGTGGAGCGCGGGTTGGACCCGGTGGTTTTTTGCTCGATCGAGATGGCCGGCGACAGACCTTCGATCAGGTCGACGTCCGGCTTTTCCATTTGCTCGAGAAACTGGCGGGCATAGGCCGACAGCGATTCCACGTAGCGCCGCTGTCCCTCGGCGTAAATCGTGTCGAAGGCCAGCGACGATTTGCCCGAGCCCGACAGTCCGGTCATGACGACCAGCCTGTCGCGGGGTATGTCGACGTCGACGTTGCGGAGGTTGTGGACCCGGGCGCCGCGCACCGAGAGCCAGTCGTGGGACATGCTTACTGCAGGGC
>JAIVJN010000138.1 GCA_020200025.1 Acidobacteriota bacterium
CATCAAGCGCGTGGCGGCAACGGGCGGGCAACCCGATGTGCTCAGCGCTCACCTCGGCTACTATCTCGACCCTGTTTATGCGCCTGATGGCAGCAAGATCGTCTTCCTCGCGGGCGCGGCGTCCGATCAGTTGTATTCCATCTTGCGCGACACCCCGCCGCCGGACGAAGAGCATGGCGCGCCCGGTGAGATTGGCGGGATCCCGGCGCCGAACACGCTCGAAATTCGCTGGATGCCGGGGGCCGGTGGTGCGTCGACGCTGGTGGCGTCGGCGCAGACCGCGCGCACGCCGCACTTCGCGCGCCAGGACTCGTCGCGCGTCTACTTGACCTCCGACCGCGGCCTGCAGTCGATCACGATGGATGGCTACGATCGGCGCACGCTGTTGCGCGTCACCGGCGTCGGTCCCGGCAACAACCCGCCGGCCGCGAGCGAGATTCGACTCTCGCCAGACGGCACGCGTGCCTTTGTCAACGTGCAGAACCAGCACTACCTCGTCACCGTGCCGCGAGCCGGGCGCGAGACGGTGGAGGTCCGCATCAACGGCAGCGACAACGCCCCGGTGCCGGTGAAGCCGATGGCGCGTGAAGGTGGAGACTATCTGCAGTGGACGAGCGACGGTCAGGCCGTGACGTGGGCCTGGGGTGCGCAGTTCTTCCGCCAGGCGGTCGACGCCACCGAGCCGCAGAAGACCGATGTCGCCGTCGAGGTCGCACGCAGCAGACCCAAAGGCTCGCTCCTGCTCACCGGTGCGCGTATCATCACGATGAAAGGCGATGAGGTCCTTCAGCACGGCGACGTGCTCGTGACCGACAATCGCATCGCCGCCATCGGCAGGCGCGGCTCTCTCTCCGTGCCCTCCGGCACTCGCACGATGAGCATGGCCGGCAAGACCATCATGCCCGGCCTTGTCGACGCCCACTCCCACATGTGGGCGCCGCGCGGGCTGCATCAGACCGAAGTGTGGCAATACCTCGCCAATCTCGCCTACGGGGTGACGACGACGCGCGATCCGCAGACGTCGACGCCCGACGTTTTCGCCTACGCGGACATGGTCGACGCGGGCCTGATGCCGGGACCCCGCGTCTACGCCACCGGTCCGGGTGTGTTCGCAAGCTCCGGCATCAACGATCGCGACACCGCCTTCCGCTTCATCAAGCGCTACAAAGAGGCGTATCGAACCAACACGATCAAGCAGTACGTGGCCGGGGATCGACTCGTACGGCAGTGGCTCATCGAGGCATGCAAGGAGTACGGCATCACCGCGACCATCGAGGGATCACTCGATCTGAAGCTGAATCTCACGCAGATGGCCGATGGCTACGCGGGCCAGGAGCACAGCTTCCCGATTCTGTCGCTCTACAAGGATGTCGTCGAATTCGTGGCGCGCACGAAAACGTTCTATACGCCGACGATTCTTGTCGCCTACGGCGCGCCGTGGACGGAGAACTACTGGTTTCAGACCGAGAACGTGGTCAACGACGAGAAGCTGCGCCGCTGGGTGCCGTGGGAGCTGCTCGACGGCATGGTGCGTCGCCGGGCGCAGTGGTTCCTGCCGGAGGAATACGGTCACGCAAAGTTCGGCAAACAGGTCGCCGACATCGTTCATGCGGGGGGCAAGGCCGGCCTCGGCAGCCACGGTCAACTGCAAGGCCTCGGCGCCCATTGGGAGACCTGGAACCTGGGCTCGGGCGGCCTGACGCCGCACGAGACGCTCAAGGTCGTCACCATCTTCAGCGCCGAAGCCATCGGGCTCCAGCAGGATGTCGGCTCACTCGAGGTCGGCAAGCTCGCGGACCTCATTGTCCTCGATCGCAATCCGCTCGAGAACATCAGGAACACCAATTCCATCCGCTACGTGGTCAAGAACGGCGAGCTCTATGACGGCGACACCCTCGACATGGTGTGGCCAGAGCAGCGGCGATTGCCGAAGCCGTTCTGGTGGGATACCGAGCCGAAACGCCCGACCAGAGCGACGAATCTGCAGTAGAAGGAACAACACGAAGATCATCACGAAGGCCACCAAGAAGAGGGCAGCCAGGTTGCTCTGACGGTTCACGAGCGGAAACCCGGTTGCTTCGTCCCCAAAAGTCTTCGTGTTCTTCGTGTTGTCTTCCGTGCCGGCTCGTTCTTACAAGGACGGCAACTCGCCCTTCAGCAATTTTCCCAGGTCGGGGGGCGCGAACTGCAAACCGATATAGAAGGGGCCGAAGGCCGCAAACTTCGCGCTCGCCTCGTCGAAGCGCATCTCATAGATCAGCTTCTTGAACGTCAGGGCATCGTCGGCGAAGAGGTCGACGCCCCACTCCCAATCGTCGTAGCCGATCGAGCCGGAGATGATCTGCGTCACTTTGCCCGCGTAGTGCCGACCGATCTTGCCGTGCTCGAGCATCATCTCGGCGCGACGCTCGAACGATTCGCTATACCAGTTCTGCAGCTCGCCGCGGCGCTTGTCCATCGGGTAAAAGCAGACGTGGCGCGCCGCCGGTATCGCCGGGAACAATCGGCCGGCAACCCGCTGCCTTTGTTCGGCCATGAGGGCATCGAATGCGGCATGGTAATCCTCGCTCTCCGGCCGCAGTCCCTTTTGCTCGACCAAACGATGGACTTTGGCCGTCATCTCGTACATTCCGAGCTCGACGATCGACACGTACGACGTTGTCGGCAGCAAATAGGCGTGGAGCTCGGTTTGCGCCAGCGCGAGCTCGGCCCGGCCCAGATCGTCGAAGGAGCGACGGAACAGGATGAGCATCACATCGGCCTTATGGCCGAGGACCTGAACGAAAGCCGTCGCGCCAGCCTCATCTCCCGACATCGTCTGCTCCAGCGCGGTGACGGCACCGGCGGCGATCGCTTCGCGCGCCGGGGCGGAACAACTGTTCAGGCGAGGCCAGTCGAACCGGTAGAGGAGGTGGAGAACGCTCCAGCCCTCGAGCGTCTCGGGAACGAACGGGTTGTGCATAAGCAGGATTCTAGTCGGCACGCGGCCCGCCTTCGCTCGCTCGGAGCGATGGCGGGGCGAGCGACGCGGACAAGCGGCAGGCGGCAAGCGGCCCCCCTTCGCTCGGCCGAATTGATCGCGAGCTACGGCGGATCCCGTTGAGCGTGACTCGGCGGAAGTCGGGATGGACGGGATTGAGCAGATAATTCCGTTCGCGCGGCACGATGGCGGACGGCACCGAGAGCACGCAGGTCTCGCGAGAGAGGATCCAGGCGAGACCGATGCTCTGCAGGCTCTCTGGCGCCGGGGTCGTTCGCCAGGTCGGCAACAGCGTGCCGATGAGAACCTCGGTTGCGGCGATCCTGTCGGGGACCTCGATCTCGAAGAGCGCGAGCTGCACACCCGGGATGTCGCTGTCGGTGTGCACGAGGCGCTCGAGCGCAGCAAGCGCGGCTGTCGCCGCGGTGTGGACGACAGGATACCCCGGCGGTGTCCAGCGCCCTCCGGCGAGACGGCCACCCTCGCCGTCGAGAGCCCGTCGCTCGGCGCGAGCCAACCGCCAGACGATCATCAGCCAACGACGCCGTAGTCGAGCCGATTCAGGATGGTTTCGACCCGCTCGGCCCCCAACTCGGTCCGCAACTGGTCGAATGGCACGCCACCGCCGAGGGCGCGGTTGGCGCGCGACAGCCATGTCGAAGCGGCTTCGTCGTTGCCAAATGTCCGCCGCGCATGCGCGAGAATGCGCGCCACGCGGTACAGTCGGTCGGACTCCAACGGCGACAGCCGGTTCGAGCGCCGGCGCCGCACTTCGGTGCTGGGCGGGAGTGCCAGCACGAACGCCAGCGGTCCCTTGGGCAACGCGAAGCGGCGCGTCAGATGCTCGAGCGTCTTGTAGGGCAAACCCGCTTGAATCCGCTCGTGCAGGTCCGCCGCCTCCACGTCGCCGCGCAAACCGAGCGAGGCTTTTCCGCCTAGAACGTCGACAATCTCGGCCGTGGACATCCCAGCTCCCTTGTCTGCCAAATGGCATGTTCAATATACCAAATGACTGGAGCGAACGCAATGGGACTTGTCCGCCACGCCGCGCGCCTGGCAAAGAGAGGCCAAGGCACTGGCCTCATCCCAAGCTCACTTGACGGGTAGTTAGGCGGGCCTTCACGGCCCGCTTTCGGCGCACCGTAAAGGTGCGCCCTACACCAGATCAAGTGAGCTCCGGTCTAGTTCGTCCCCAACTTGGCCAGGAGATCCGACCGCGCGTGCCAACGGCCGCGGACCATCGTGCCGGTCTGCTTTGCGAAGTTGCCCACGTCCTGCAGCGGGTCGGCGTCGACCAGGACCAGATCGGCGATCTTGCCCACCTCGACGGTCCCAACCTCCTTCCCCCGCCCGAAAAAACGCGCGATGTTCGTCGTCCCGGTCACATAGATCTGATACGGCGTGAGCCCGGCCCGGGCCATCGCCTGCATCTCGTTCTGCAGCGAGAACCCCGGCACCGAAAACGTCTGAATCGCATCGGAACCGAGCGCAATGTCGACGCCCGCGTCATGCAGCGCCTTCAGCAGCTTTCGTCGCTCGATCAAGAAGCGCTCGTTGGTCGCGTGTTTGAAGTCGGGACCGCTCATGAAGGTGGTTCGCTGCTTCACCCAACCGTCGATGATGGCTGGGGGGAGATATTGCACGCCGGGATATCGGCGCATCTCGTCGGCCGTGTCCGCGCTCATGAACATCTCGAGCAGCCCTTGTGTCGGCACGATCCACACGCCCGCGCGCTTGGTGTCGGTGACGGCTTGTTGCAGCTTCGCTGGATCCAGGTGCGCCGCGAAGTTCACACCAAAGAAGCCGGGGTTCTTGCTATCGACGGGCGCGCCCTGGCGCACTGCGTGCTCGAAGTAGCCGTCGATGTGGTCGATGGAGTGGAATTTGGCCGACAAGGCGCGCGCCAGGCCAACGTCGGCGGGAACATGTCCCGAGAACGGAATGGCGAGCTTGTTGGCCTCGGCAGCCATCGCGTTGAACGCGGCGAGTGGCACGCCCGGATGGACCTTGAGCAGATCGTAGCCGGCCGCTTTCTGGTCTTGCACCATCTTCACGGCCACTTCTGCCGACGTGGCGCTGTTGCCGTTGAAGCTCGGACCGGCCGTGTAGATGGTGGGGCCAAGACGCTCGCCCTTGGCGACGGCGGCGCGGATCGGCACGTGTCTCGGGTCGCCGAGCATGCCGCGGATCGTGGTGACACCGTTGGCCACAAACAGTGTCAGCACGCGATCGACGAGGGCATCCGGCGCGTTGCCGCCGGGAATGTGCGCGTGCATTTCGGCAACGCCCGGCATCAGGAACTTGCCACGTCCGTCCACGCGGGTGGCGCCATCGGGAACCTGAACTTTGGCGGCCGGCCCGATCTCGGCGATGCGCTCACCGCGCACGAGGACTGTCTGGTCAGAGATGGACCGTTCACGGTCCATGGGAACGATGGTGACGTTGGTGATGGCGACGGCGAGCGGCTGGCCTTGGCCAAGAGCGGTCAGCGTGGCCAAGAGCGCAGCGAGGGCGAATAGGTGAGTCGATTTCATCACGACGCCTCGAGTGTGAGCAAAGGGGCAGACGTACCAAACGGAGCCCGTGAGGAAGTCTAACGCGCCTCGGCCGCGCAGTACTAGTGGCATGTACTCTGGAGATCAAGCGCCCGTTCCGTAGGAACGGCCGAAATAACGCCCATCGAGGACCGTCGTCGCTCCCTCACTTCCGTCGAGACGCTCCATTACATGTGTGATGCGCACGGATGGGCGGTCAACGATCGATCCGCGCGTGGATGAGACGACCTCTGCATCCTCACCGCTGCGCGCTCGCACACGACCGTTGACACGAGGCCGGCACGACGGCCACAGTGTGCACTCGACGTCCGAGAGCGAAGCCTTGATCAGGAGCTGCGTGATGCGCTGTGCTGTCCCCGTCGTGCTATTCGCCGTGAGCGTCGCTGCGGCGGCCTGTCAGTCCACGTCTCCTGCCGTCGAGCCGGCGAGCATGGTCGTCCGCGGTGGCCGGATCGTCACCGTCGACGCTGCCACGCCCGACGTGCAGGCGCTCGCGGTTCGCGGCGATTCGATCGTCGCGCTCGGCACCAACGAAGAGATCGAGCCGTACGTCGGACCCGATACGGAGGTCATCGAGCTCGCCGGCCAGTTCGCCATGCCAGGGTTCATCGAGGGTCACGGCCATTTCACCGGCCTCGGCCAATCGAAGATGAACCTCGATTTGATGGACGTCACGAGCTGGGACGAGATCGTCTCGATGGTCGGCACCGCTGCCAAACAGGCTCGACCCGGAGACTGGATCCAGGGGCGCGGATGGCATCAAGAGAAGTGGTCACGGACGCCCGAGCCCAACGTCGAAGGCTTCCCGCTGCACGATGCCCTCAGTAAAGTGTCGCCCGACAATCCCGTGGTCCTGACGCATGCCAGCGGTCATGCAAGCTACGTGAACGCGTCCGCCATGCAGCGCGCAGGCATCACGGCGAGAACCCGGAATCCCGAAGGCGGCGAGATCCTGAAGGACCGCCGCGGGCGTCCCATCGGCGTCCTCCGGGAGACCGCGTCGAACCTGGTGAATCGCGCGTTGAACGAGTGGCGCGCAAAGAAGACCCCTGAGGAGCGCACCGCAGATGCTCGGCGTCAGATCGAGCTCGCGATCGAGGAGGCGCTGTCGAAGGGCGTCACCAGCTTCCAGGACGCCGGCGCGAACTTCGAGACCGTCGAGATGTACAAGCAGTTCGTCAACGACGGGAGGATGGGCGTCCGCCTGTGGGTCATGGTACGCGACACCAACGAGAACATCCGCACGAAGATGCCTGGCGCTCGGGTTGTGAATATGGGCGACAAGCGCCTCACCGTCGCGGCGATCAAGAAGACCATCGACGGTGCGCTCGGCTCGCGCGGCGCGTGGCTCCTCGAACCCTACTCGGACCTGGCCGGCCACACCGGTCTGAATACGACGCCGGTGCCGGAGGTGCAAGAGGTGGCCGAAATCGCGCTCGAGCAGAACGTGCAACTGTGTGTGCACGCCATTGGCGACCGCGCGAACCGACAGGTGCTCGACATCTACGAGGCCGCGTTCAAGACCGAGCCCGATCAGAAGGATCGGCGGTGGCGTATCGAGCACGCGCAGCATCTACACCCCACCGACATCCCTCGATTCGGGCAGCTCGGCGTGATCGCGTCGATGCAGGGCGTGCACTGCACCTCGGACGCCCCCTACGTGCTCGAGCGGCTCGGTCCGGTGCGCGCCGAAGAGGGCGCTTACGTCTGGCAGAAGCTCATGAAGTCTGGCGCCGTCATCAGCAACGGCACCGATACGCCGGTCGAGCGCATCGATCCCATCGCCAGCTACTTCTCGACGGTGACGCGCAAGCTGAAAGACGGCTCGTCGTTCTATCCCGATCAGCGCATGTCACGCGAGGAAGGCTTGAAGTCGTATACGTGGAACGCGGCGTTCGCGGCCAAGGAGGAGACGATCAAAGGGTCGCTCGCCGTCGGCAAGCTCGCCGACATCACCGTGCTGTCGAAGGACATCTTGACAGTGCCGGACGATGAGATCCTGACGGCGCGTGTGGTCTACACGATCGTCGGCGGAAGGGTGATGTATCGCGGCCAAGGGGCC